>VBKQ01000009.1:0-19777 GCA_005879505.1 Deltaproteobacteria bacterium | reverse complement strand
CGCGCGACCTCATGGACGAGAGCGCGCAGCCACTCCCGCAGCTCCGGATCGTCGGGACCCTGCGCCCCGCTCGCGGCGGCACAGGGCTCGGAAACGGCCGCGGCGCCGGCCCGCGAGGCGAGGGCCAGCGCCGTGGCGAAGAGAATGGCGCGGGTCACCGGTATGGATCGGAGGCCGGCGCGACGCTGCGGCGGGCGACGGACACGACGGGCGCGATCGGCGACGGCAGCGAGCGCGGTGCTCCCTGGCCGTCCTGCTGCGTCGCCACCTCGGTGGCGAGGCGAGCCGCGGCGCGCTGGGTGACCGCCGCCATCACCCGGGCGCGCAGGGCCAGCAGGCCCGCCTTGCGCCGCAGCGCGTACAAGCTGAGCCCGCCGTCGGGGCCTCCGGCCTCGAGCGTTCCTTTCACCAACGCGGAGATCTCGTCCTGCAGCGCCTTGTCGGCGGGATCGCCCTGCTGGCAGGTGTCCGGAGAAAGGAAGCAGGCGGAGTTCGTCAGCCGCTCGTCGCGGTCGGCGGCGCGGATCTGCTCCTCCGCCTCGCGCGCAAGGCCTCCGGCCACCGTTCCGTCGCCGCCGGCGGAGCCCTCCGCGCCGTCCACATCCATGGAGTCCATGTCGCGGAGCACGCCTTCGTAGATGCCCCGCGCCTGGTCGAGGTCCTTCTTGTACGCGGCGAGGAACTTCGCGTGCGCCGCCTGGACGGTGCGGCCGTGCGTGCCGCCCTGGGCGACCTCGTTCTTCCAGGCCTGGTACAGCCGCCGCGTCGCTTCGCTGCGCTCGACGCCTGCGGCCTGACCGAGCTTGACCCAGGCGCGGCTGACGCGCAGCGCCGGGCTGTCTTCGGTCTCCGCCCACTTGCCGTCCGCGGCCGGGACCGCCGGTAGAGGGATGGGCGGCAAGGGATAGGTGACGGACTCGGTGGCCTTGATCGGCTTGAACTCGTCAGCGGCCCGGGCCGGAACGACGGCGGCGAGCGCGAGGAGGAGAAGGGCGCGGTTCATGTGCGGCTCCAATCGGGTGGACATCGGTCAGGGGCTGCCGCCGTTGCCGGCGCGCAGCACGGGGGCGAGCGTCTGGAGGATCTGCTCCTGGTCGGAGGGCGGAGGAGGCTTCTGCGCCGTCTGCATGGCGGCGATCTGCGCGCGCGCCGCGCCGAGCTGCTTCTGCAGATCGTCGATCTGCTTGCGGTAGGTGACGGCCTGCGCCTGGGCGGACTTGGTGCGGGCGAGCTCGCGATCGAGCTCGGCGCGCGCGACCATCGCGACGCTCTTCGCGGCGGCGACCGCACTGCCGAGCACGTTCGGGCTCTCCGGCGCCTTGGCAGCGGCGGGCGCGGGCTTCGCCCCTTCCGCGGGAGCAGCCGGCTTCGCGTCCGCGATGGCCGCGAGGGCGGGGCGCGCTGGGGACGGGTCGGGCGCGCGCCGCGCGATCCAGATCAGACCGACGACCAGCGCCGCGCCGGCCAGCGCCCATACCCAGGTATGCCGCGGGGGAGCGCTCTCGATGGGCGGGAATTCAGGGCGTTCGTTGGACATGGGATCTCCTTTCAGGGGTTGTGCGCGACCGGGCGGACGGCTTGCACGCCGCGCAGGAAAGCGTCGTTGATCGCGTCGGCCGTGTCGGGCGCGGTCTCCCCGGCCAGGAACGTGACCGGGGGCGCATCGTTCGCATGCAGGACCCAGACGATGAGGAAGCCGCGCGAGCCGGGATCGACCGGAGTGCGCAGCGGGGCCGTCATCTTCTGGCAGCGGTCACGCAGCGAGCGGACGGCGTCCGCGGCGGCGCGCCCAGCCTCCTGCCCTTTGTCCGTGGAGAGGAGCGCATACGCGTCGCGCAGCTTCTGCTTGCCTTCGCCGCAGGCGTCGGAGGAGCCCTGCCGGGCGGCAGTGAGGGCGCCACAGCCTTGCAGGACGGCGTCCACGTTTCCGCTCGCGCGCAGCGCGGAATGGGTGACGCGCTTCGCGGAAGTGCAGGCCCGCTCGATCAGCCGCGGTGAGCCGAGGTACACGCCGGCCCGGAAGAGCGGCAGGGCTATCGCCGAGGCGAGGACCTGGCTGGAGGCGGCGATGATCTCGTCCAAGCCGGCAGCGGTCATCCGGCTGCCGAGATCGCGCTCCTGCTCGCGGCGGCGGATGTAGTTGTACGCGCTCTGATCGCTGTCGATGGGGCCGAGCGGAGCGATCTGCGGGCCGCGGGTCCCGTCGAGCCCCTTCTCCCAGTCGCGCTCCGCGGACGGCTGGGCCGCTTCCTCGTGCGCGCAGGCGAGGAGCGCGGCCAGCGAGAGGGTCAGGATGGTCTTGTGCATCGGGGGTCCTCCTGTTTCGCGAAAGCAAAAAAACCGGGTCACGTCATCTGAGCGGCAGCTCCGGCAGGGGCGTTCCGGCGACGGCGTCGAGCAGCGGTCCGCCGTGCTCGGGCCCGTACACGGGCCAGGCGATCTCGAGCACGGAGCCGACGCGCCGCCGCCAGGCTTCCTCGAGCTCGGCGAAGAACCGTCCTGCGCGGGCCAGGGCGTCGTCGCGCCGCGCCGGCGCGAGCGCAGCCCGGTGCGTGGTTTCGAGGCGGAGCGGTGCCCGCAGCCAACCGCCGGGAAGCCGCAGGGCAGGGACGCCCTGCAGGCGCGCGCGGGCCAGCGAGTAGGGCGCCAGCGACGGTGGGCTCAGCGAAGTGAGCGGCCGATCGTACTCCGCGCAGATCGCGACCACCGGGCCACGGCCGTGCGCGAGCAGCGCGCCATCCTCCGCCCGCAGGGAGGCGTTTCCGACCAGCAGCGTGAGCGTGAACAGATCGGGCGACCAGCCTAAAGCGCAGGCGCGGGCCGGCTTGATCCGGAGCGGAAGCGAGAGCGCGGGAGCGGCGTGCTCGCCGGCGCCGGCCCGGCGCTGATCGCGCAGGAGGGCGAGCATCTCGTCGGCGCTCACGCGGCGGCCCCGCGCTGGAGGGTCTCGGCGAGCAGCGCATGGATGCGCGCGGCGTCCGCTTGCGCGCGGCGGCCTTGGGCCTCGGTCACTGCAAGGAGCGACTTCAGGGTGTGGAGGAGGACTTCCTCGGGCTCGCCGCCGCGCGCATCGCTGCCTTCCTCATCGAGCCGCCGCGCGCCGAGCACGATCACCGGACCGAGCAGCATCGGGAACGTCCCGCCGACCATGAGGAAGTACGCGTAGCTGATCTCGCGGTAGGCGCGCGCCATCGTCTGGGCCAGCACCTCGGCTCCAGCCTGCGTTCCCATCGCGTCGCCGAGGGCGCCCATCCCGAGTGCGCCGACCAGCGTGCTCATCCCCAGGCCGAGCCCGGGCCCGAGCAGCATCATGGTCATCGCCAGCGGGCGGACCTGCTTCTGCCAGATCTCGGCCCTCCGCGCGGCGCGGATCCGGCGCGCCTCGGACGAGATCCCCGGCGCGACCCGCTCGGCCTGCGCGCGCAGTGCCTGCGAAACGACCCAACCAAGGATCGCGATCTGCACCAGATTGATCAGCAGCAACAGCGGCGCGCCCCCGTACGTATCGACGGAATAGCGCCAGAACCGGGCGTAGAGCCCCATCACCGCCTCCTTCCCCCACGCCAAGCAAAAAATCGGGGACAGATGGCTTTTTTGCTGATGGGGCATGCGCATCGCGGTGCTGGCCGCCGTGTTGATGCTTGCAGCGCCCGCGGATCCGGCGCCGCAGCGCGCGCCGTGGCTCCTCTTTCCCATCGACGTCCGCCGCTTCGATCGCATCTCTTCGCCGTTCGGCGTGCGCCGGTTGGGCGGACATCGACGGCTGCACCGTGGGGTCGACCTGGTCGCGCCCGCCGGCTCGTGGGTGGTGGCTGCCCGCGAAGGGACGGTGACGGACGCGGGCCGCGCCCACGCCTGCGGCTGGTACGTCACCATGCAGCACGAGAATGGCTGGCGCACCGTGTACTGCCACTTGCGGGCCGACCCGCGGCGCCTGGGAATCTCCGAGGGCCGTCGCGTCCCCGCGATGGGCGTCGTCGGCGAAGTCGGCAGCACCGGCCACTCGACGGGCCCCCATCTGCACTTCTCGCTCCTCGATCAGCGGGGAGAGGCGCGGGATCCGCTGCCGGCGCTCTACACGCCCGCTGAGACCCTGCGTCTGCTCAAGCGGATGGGGATGGCGAAATGATCGCGCTTGCCCCAGCGGTCCGGGCAGCGTTCGCCCGCGTCCCGCGGCACGGGGCCGTGGCAGGCGGCGTCGGAGCTCTGCTGGCCTCGATCGCCATCGTGCTCGTCTCGCCGCTGTCGCTGGCCGGTGGAGTGAGGGGGCAGGAGGGAGCGTCGCTCTTCGCCGCCGATCTGGCGGTTTATCGCGCAGCGCCGCCGGACATCCGGTCGGCATCGCTGGTGGCGGCAGCGGCGGCGGGATACGAAGACCGTGCCTTCTTCCGGCGGCCGCGGTGGATCCCGCCGCTCAGCCCCTCGGGATTGGTCCGCGCGGTCGTGCGAAACCTGCGCGGAATCCCACAGGGCGGCTCGACCATTCCGCAGCAGCTCGCCAAGCTCTACCTGCGGACCGGAAGGCGCGTTGGCGTTCTCGACAAGCTCGAGGAGGCGATGTTCGCCACCTGGCTCGTTCGCCAGGCCGCGCCGGAAGAGGTCGCGGGGCTCTATCTCAACCTGAGCGCTGGCACGGCGATGGGAACGGTGCGGCGGCCGGCTGACGGCCTTCACCGTCTCTCCCTCGCTTTGTTCGGGCTGCCGTTGCGCAGGCTCTCGCGCGAGGACCAGCTGGTGCTCGGCGCCTCCCCGCGCGGCGTGGAATGGCTCCGGGCGCATCCAGCGATCTCCTCCCGCCGGATCGCCGTCACTCGAGAGTGGTTGATCGCGCAAAACCTCTGGGACGCGTCGGTGCGGTCGTATCTCGACGACTTCGACGTCGACTCCGCGGCCGCGTTCCGGTTCGTGGAGGGCTGGACGGAGCGGGTGGCGAGCGGCGAGGCGGCCACCGCTGACCTGGACCTGGTCGCCGCCATCGATCGGTTCCGGGAAGGACTCTCCGAGACGCTGCAAGCGCAATTTCCCGGTACGGCCGTGCGCGCCGCTTTCGCGGCGCTCGGATCCGACGGGTCCGTCCTGGCCCGATCGGGCGCGGAATCCGCGCTGATGGCGGTCAACTACGGATCGGTCGCGAAGCTCGAGGCCCTGGATCTCGCGGTCGAGGCGTTCGGACCTGCGCAGGTGCGCGACCTGATGCTTCCCCCCGGCGGCTGTGTGCGCTGGACCTGGTCCACCAAGGATCTGCGCCGATCGCATCCATCGCGTTACTGCCCGACCGACGTCGCGCCGGCGACGCGTCCGATGGCGCTGGACGAGGCGGTCGCCCGTTCGATCAACTCTCTCACCGCGCGCCACGCGATGCTGCTTCCGCCCCTCCTGGCCCAGCGAAGGCCCGACCTGTTGCGGCGAATGACGGCAGAGCTCTCCGCCGGCGAGCGCGCCGCTCTCGACTCACCCGCGGACCGCGCGCTCGCAGGCGATCTGCTGGCCCAGCTCGGCGAGGCGATGCCTCCCGACGCGATCGCGCCGGAGCTTTCCTACAGCGCCGCGGGCGTGGCGCTCTTCCGCTATCTGCGAGATCGTCGCGAGCGCGCGGGCCTGCCTGCGGACCGGCTGCCCGAAGACCCGACTTCGCTTCTCGGCAATTCCTCGCGCGCGACCGCCGAGCAGATCGGCGCCTACCTGCATCGCAAGCTGTTCGCGAACGACGGCACCTGCGCGCTCAGCGACACCGGAGCCCTGCTCGCGCTGCGCCGCCGGGAAGGCACGCTGCGCTGGCTCGCCCAGCGCTGGCCCAAGCTGGTCTTCAGCGGCAAGACCGGCTCGTCGCCGCACGACGACTCGGCGGTCGCCGCCGTCGGCCTCTGCCTGGACGCGCGGCCCGTAGTGCTGGTCTCTGCGCTGCGGCCGCTGCAGGCGCCGCTGCCGGACGGGCTGCAGGGCTCGCTGCTGTTGCGCGGGATCGACGGATACCTGCGCGAGCTGGCGAAGCTCGATCGCAAGCCGGCGTCGGCGGTGCTCCCCGCCTGGGCGGAGCAGGACGCGCAGCTCGCGGTGGAGGCGAGACCATGATGTCGCGATCGGGCCGGCCGGGCGGATTCGACGAGATGGAGGCGCTGATCTATCGCCTCTTCGCCGAGAAGCAGTTTGCGCTGGCGCTGCTCGCGCTGGTGATGGTTGCGCAGCTCCTCTCGGCGCAGTTCCTCCTGCTCCGGCTGACGCCGCCCTCGCAGCAGGCGCGCGCGGCGCCGGCCACCTCGCAGCGGCTCGACGTGAAATGCGATGCCGGAGCCGCGCGAACGCTGGGCGGAGAGGCGATGAGCCGCGAGGCTGCCCGGGGCAAGGTCGTGGTCATGCACCTCGGGGCGTCGGACGAGGCCTGCCTCGCGCAGGTGACCTCCTCGGGCGCCGCCGAGCTGGTGGTGGGGATGAGCACCGATGCACAGCCTGCCGGCCATTGAGGGTGCGGCGCCGCCGCGCCTCGTTCGCGCGGTCTGCCTGCAGATGCTGGCGCTCGCGGGAGCGGCGGTGATCGCGGCGCTGCCGTGGCCGCGCTCGCAGGCGATCGACGCTGCGCGTCCCGCCGAGCCGAAGAAGGCGGAGAGAAGGATCCGCATCGTGCAACTCCCCCGGCCGCGAGTCGATCGGCCATTGCCGCAGCCGGCCGCAGCCAGGCCGCCGGCACCATCTCCGCCCTCGGCCGCACCGCGCCCGCAGCCGTCGCCGGCACCTCCGCTCGCCCGCATCGCCGCTGACTCGACCGCGATGCACGGGGTGCGCATGCGCGTGCTGGTGCCTCGCAGCCCAGGCGAGCTGGCCTCGCACCTGCGCAATTCCGGCGGATGCCTCGTCGTCTCCCGGCTCGCCGGAGGAAGCGCCGAGGTGCTCTCCGTGCTCGCGCTCGATGGGGACCGCGTGGTGGAGATGAGCGGGCCGCCCTGCGCCGGGATACCGCGGCTGCTGCGCGATGTGAACCTGAACGCCGCGCTGGGCGACCCCCTCGGCCGCGCCCGTGCGGCGTCGCCGGGCGACGAGGTGGTCCTGCAGATCATCCTCAGCCCCGGCCTGCACGAGACCGCCCGATCCGCCCTGCATGCCCGCTTCGGCGCCGTCTCCGAAGAGGAGATGGGCCGCCGCGCGGCGGAGAGCGGATACGAGCTGACCTGCTTCGCGGAGCCCGCGGGGGCCCTGCGATGCGAATGACCGTTTCGCCCGGGAGGTGCCGTATGAACCCGCTCGTTCCATCGTTCGTCGCCGCCGGCATCGCGTTCGGCGCCGCAGGCGCGCAGGGCATCGAGACCGTCGCCGTGTTGGAGTTGCGGTCGCGCGTTCACCCCATAGTGGCGGCGGAGCTCTCGGACCGCGTCCGGGAAGCCGTCCGGCGCGCGCTCCCGCAGGCTCGCGTCGTCGACAGCGAGGAGAACGCCGACTTCGTCATCGCCGGAAGGATCTCGCGCGGCGGCCTCGGCTACCGCGCCTCGCTGGAGCTGCGCGATCGCAGCGGCGACGTCCTGCAGCGGGCGTCCGCTACGGCGAGCAGCCGGATCGAGTTGGCGGAAGCGATCGACGGCGCCGCCGTCGATCTCGTTCGTTCCCGCCAGGAGGCCGGAGGGCCCATCACGATCGCGCCGTTGCCCGCGGTGCCGGCCCCCGCCGAGACGCCGGAAGACGCGCTCAATCTCGAGGCGGACGCAGGTGTCCTCGTGGCCTGGGATCGTGCGCGCCGGATCGAAGCGCGTGGAAAGGAGAGCCCGGAGGATGCCGCTGCGGCGTGGCGCCGGGTCGCGCAGATGCGTGGGCAGAACCCGTTCCGGGAGATCGCGCTCACCCGCGCCAGCCAATGGGAGGCATATGCGGCGGGCCGTCGCGCGCTCGACGCGCAGCTGGCGAGCGATACGGCGCGCTTGCGCCGGGTGCTTCCGCTCGCGTCGGTGACCGATTCCGCGAAGATCGATCTGCTGGTGCGGTTCGCTGCCGCGCACGGTTTCGACAAGGTCTCGCCGCTCGTGGCGCTGCTGCCTTCTGCCGAGCTGCGCGCGCGCGCCGAGCTCTCGCTCGACTGCGAGGTGAAGGAGGCGCACGCGTGCGTGCAGCTCGCGCGCGCGGCGGACGAGGCCAAGGATGCGAAGGCCGCGCTGGAATATCTCGACCGGGCCTGCGCGGCCGGAGCGGCGAACGCCTGCGCCGAGAGCGGCGATCGCTGGCTGCAGGGGGACCTGCGGGATCCGGCGCGCGCCATTGCCGCCCTGCAGCGGGGCTGCGATGCCTCGAGCGCCGCCGCCTGCGTGCGGCTGGCGCGCGTCTATGAAGAAGGAGACGGCGCCAGCCCGAATGCGAAAACGGGGTTGGACTTTCGCGAGAAGGCCTGTGCCGCGGGAGACGGCAGGAGCTGCCGCCGGCTCGCGGGCGTGAGCGAGGAGCCCGCGCGCGTGGCCGACCTTCTCCGCAAGGGATGCGACGGCGGAGACGCTGTCTCCTGCGCGCTGTCGGCGAAAGAACCCGCCATGGTCCAGCGGCAGCTCCAAGAGGCGACGTCCGGCGCGGCGAAGCCGCCGCCGATCGCACGGCCGGCGTCCGCGACGGAGAAGCCGGCTGCGAAGCCTCCGCCGCCGCCGTCGCCGCGCACCGCGGTCGAGCCGTCGCACGATCGCGCGGCGGCCGGCATGGCGATGGTGGCGTTCGGGGCGCTCGCCGCCACCGCGGCCGTGATGATGAACTCGGACGACCAGCAGCCCCGGCGGGCTCTCCGATCGGCGCTGGTCGCGGGCCCGCAGCAACAGTCGGGTTCGAGCCGCACCGGGTTGACCCTGGTCTTTGGCGGCGCCGCGGCGCTGTCGGCGGGTGCAGGCCTGGTCCTCCTCCTCACCAGGCCGGAGAACCCGGAGGGGCCCAAGGTCGGCGTGGGAGTGTCACCGGCCGGCGTCGTCGTCTCCGGCAATTTCCACTGACCGCACCGGCGGCGGGCCTACTGGACCGCCGTATTTCTCGCTTTCCAGCAAGACGCAAGGGCGGTGTCGCTGGCCTCTCCGGTGCTGGAGCGCCCGCCTGCGTGTGGCAGGTGCGTGCGGGCACCATGCCGGCGGCGCGAAGATGGAGCGTCGGAGAGTGCCGTAAACCCGGACCAGCACGGCGCGTCCGAGGGGCAGGCCCGGCGCCTGTCAAGGCTTGTAAGTGATGGTCGCGGCTCCTGATGTTTTTTCAAAGGAGGCCGCCTTGACCCGTCGCGTTGTCATATCGAAGCCGGTTCTGGAAGCGGCGCCGGAGTACGTCAAGCAGGAAGCGCGCCTGCGTTTCGAGGAGATCGCCGAAGGGCTGGAGGGCATTCCTACCGAGAGCTCCTTCTGGGCGTCCGTTCGCGTCAGCCGTCTTTGCCTGATCATCCACGGCTGGTCGTTCTTCTACACCCTCGATGCGGAGACGCTGCGCGTCACCGAGGTGCGCAAGTAGCACGCCGCTTGCAGGATTTTGTACAGGTGTCCACCGTTTTCGGTGGCATTAAGTATTACCCCTGACCAATCGGTCCGCCGTGGCGTACTTAGTGCACTTCGATGTCGACCTCGAGCCGATTCCTGATCAGGCGCGGCAGGAAATCCGCCTGACGATGCGGGAGATCGCCGAGGCCGTGACGACGATCCCGGCGGCGAGCCCGTTCTGGAGCTCGATGAAATTGTCGTTGCTGCAGATCGACGTCGAAGGATGGCGCGTCGTCTATGCGATAGACGCTCCTCGCCAAGAGATACACGTGGTCGAGCTTCATCCCGTCCGTAAGTGAGGGCTCACCGCGGGCGATCTCCGTCGGACGTGCGGGTCGCCGCCAGGAGCCCTTCATGGAGGGCGAGCAGGATCAGCGCCACGACGGCTACGGCGGCGCCGATCGTGCGGATGCCAGCGGCGGCAGCGAGGAGACCGAACAGCGCAGGGACGGCAGCGGATCCGAGCGTCGCCGCACCGACCTGGAATCCGACGGAATGGGGCGCGAGGTGATGACCGACTCGATCCGGCGTCCGCGACATCAGCGTCGGGAACATGGGGGCCAGACTCGCGCCGAGCAGGACGAGGCCGAGCCGACCGAGCGGACCACCACTGGAGGCGAACAGCACGGCACCCGCCAGCGCGGTCACCGTCGCGCCGCGCAACAAGCGGTCCGGACCGGCGCGATCCACGACGAACCCGAGCACCACGCGGCCTGCGAGGATGCTGCCCCAGTATCCCGCGGTCCATGCACCCGCTGCCTCGATGTCGAGTCCGCGCGCCTCGCGCAGCACGGTGAAGCACCACTGACCGGTGCCCGCCTCCAGCCCGGTGTAGATGAAGAAGAGGACGATCTGCAGCCATACCCTGCCGGTGCGGAGCGCCTCGGCCGCGCCGGCGTGCAATACGCCGGTGCCGCCGGCGGCACCGTCGTCCTCCCAGGCGCGACGAGTAGCCGCGAATGCGAGGGCCATCGCGCCGAGGGCGCACGCGAGCAGGACATACCCGACCTGGTAGGAGGCGCCGTGCGCAAGCACCGCCGTCATCATCGCCGGCCCCGCCGTGGCGCCGACGCTCCAGCAGGCGTGCAGCCAGTTCACGTGGCGCACCGGGATGTGCCGGGCAGCCCAACCATTCAGCGATGCATCGATGGCGCCAGACCCGAGCCCGATCACCACAGCCATCGGCACGAACTGCGCCCAGCGCGACGCGGAAGCGTAGCCGAAGAGTCCGACGGCGACGAAAGCGCTGCTCGCGGCGAGGAGGCGGCCGACGCCGAACCGCACGACGATGCGCCCGGCGAGGATGCTCGACACCGCGTATCCGACGACACCCACTGTCAGGACGGCGCCGAGTCCCGCCTGCGAGAGACCGAAGCGATCGCGAATCGACGGCCAGGCCACCCCGATGACGGTGTCGGGAAGGCCGAGCGAGATGAACGCGAGGTACGAGAGCGCGAGCAGAGGAAGGGCAGGGGCTTTCAAGTGGGTCCTTGGAAGAGCGCCAGGATACAGCGTCGGATCGCCGGCGGTCGCCAGGATTTTGACGCTGCGATTTTGACGGGCGTGCCGCGTGCACAGGGCCGAGAGATCTGCACACAGGAGCTGCCCTGCAGGATCACGATCGATTTTTCGATTCTGTTCATTTCGGCGTACTGGAAGAATCACCTCGCGCTCGCGCACTTGCCGCGAACGGGGACGCTTCAAAAGCCGGTGCTCCCCATGGATCTCGTCATGAAGGTGGAGAGCGCGCTGTGGGCCGCGGGCGCCGAGAGCTCACTGAGTCCGCAGGCGCAAGGAGAGTTGGGCGCTCCCGCGCAGAAGGATCCGTGGAGATCATCGCGCACCGGCCACCCGTCGAGCCCGCAGCGGAGCGGCAGTCGTTCAGCAGCATTCATTTGGCGGAGTGCGATGCCGTCATTCACGCCGAGGGCCGGCTTGCGAAGTGAAACACAGCGTGATGAGACACATCGGCGGAGCGACCATGAAGCCGGGACCCGGCCAGCTTTCCTCGGCGGCGTCGATTCAAATCGAAAAAGTGCGGGACGACTTGTACCTGCTGCGGGGTGGCGGCAGGACGGTTCAGCTGGGCGGCGTCAGCTTGTCGAGCGCGGGTACCACCGCAGCCTTCGTCACGACGGGCGGCGTGGTGCTGGTCGACGCCAAGCTCCCCGGCTGGGGCAAGGCGATCATGGACAAGCTCGAGGAGATCACCGGCAAGCCGCTGACCACCGTCATCAACACGCATGCACATTTCGACCACGTTGGCGGCAACGTCGAGTTTCCCGAGGGTGTCGAAATCGTTGCGCACGAGAACACGGCGGAGCTGATGCGCGACATGCGCCCGGTGACCGGCGGCCCTGTGCAGCCGGACATCTTCAAGCAGAGCAAGGGGCGGGGTTTGCCCACGCGGACGTTCAAGGATCGAATGGTCCTCGGCAGCGGAGAGGAACGGATCGAGCTGTATTACTTCGGGCGCGCCCACACCGGGGGAGACGCGTGGGTGGTGTTCCCGGCGTTGCGCGTGCTGCATGCCGGCGACATCTTCGCCCACAAGGCCGTCCCGCCGCTCGATGCCAACAACGGCGCCAGCGGCGTCGAGTACCCGCAGACGATCGCGAAGGCTCTGGCGGCGCTGAGGGACATCGATACGGTCATCACGGGGCACTACCCGACGACGCTGACGATGGTCGACTTGAAAACGTACGGCGATTTCGTTTGCGAGTTCGTGCAGGCGGTGCAGACGGCGAAGAGGAGCGGCCGGACTATCGAGGAGTTCGTAAGCAGCTGGAAACTGCCGGAGCGCTTCGTGATGGAAGGCTACGTGGACATCGGGAACCTGCGGCCGCTCCGGCCCGATGTCGAGGTGATCTGGAACGAGACGAGGTAACGAACGGGGCTTTCCTGGAGGACGCGATGCACACCATCAAGGTCATCGCTGGCGGGTTCCTGCTGCTCGGCGCCTTTCTTCTCCTCGGACGCTGGATGGGTGGTGGAACACCATCGGCATTGGCCACCGCCGCGATTTGCTTCGTCCCAGTCTGGTTGGTTGCGGCAGCGGTGAACTTGTGGGTCGGCGTCTCGCGGGCAGGCTACCCGCTCGCAGACGAAGTTCCCTACTTCATCGTGGTGTTCGCTGTCCCGGCTGCAGCGGCGGGCGTCCTCTGGTGGAGCTTCTCTCGAAGCTAGCTGGGACCTGGGGGGAGGAAACCGGGCGAGCATCGCGGGGCCTGCCGTGTTACATGACGGCCCGCACCCGACGACTCCACGTGGAGGCAGAGCACATGGCCCAGGTTACGTTCAAGGGGAACCCGATCCGCACGAACGGCGAGTTGCCCGCAGTCGAGCTCCCGAACACCGTGGTGCTCGTGGTGTCGGCGGATCTGCCGTTCGCCGCGAAGCGCTTCTGCACGACCGAAGGGCTCCAGAACGTGGTGCCGCTCTCGCTCATGCGCGGGAAGGAGTTCGCCAAGGACTACGGCGTGCTCCTCGAGGACGGCCCGCTCGCCGGGGTCACCGCCCGCGCCGTGGTGGTCCTCGACGAGAACGACAAGGTCGTCTACCGCCAGCTGGTGCCGGAGATCGCGCAGGAGCCGGACTACGACAAGGCGCTCGCGGCCGTCCGGTAGCGAGCGCAGCTCGGCCCTGGCTGCCCCCCTTCCAGGGTCCGAGCGCCCGCTCGGTGTTTCCCGTAACGGCATGCACATGTTGCAGTCGAAGGGGCATGCATGCGTTCGCGCTTCCTGGTGGAGCTGGCACTCATCGCGGCAGCATTGTGGGGGGCACGATGCGGCACGCGCGAGGCCGGAGGGAGTAGCTCCGGCAGTATCGGTTCCGACGCGGGATATTCGGGTGCAGATGCTGGAACCTCCGGAGCTCCGAGTGATGGCGGGGACGGGTCGATGGACGCCGGGAGCGGCAGCAATAGCGGGAGCGCCGACGGCGGCGGCGATGGAGGCAGCCCCACCGGTGGCACCGGCACAGAAGGCAGTGGTGGACCCTCGGCCAGCAACGATTGCACAGGGCTGCCGGCATCCTCGGATCCGGGGGCGGCAACTGTGAGCCATTTCATCTGGCTCCGCGATTCCACGGGGGTCGATTCATGCGGCTCGGCCGTCGCGTCTGGAACGGGTACCGTCGCCCTCACCATGCAAGCGTACCATTCCCAGACCATCGACTTCGTGTCGTCATCGGGAACCTTGCTCGCATCCACTCCGGGTGCCGAGGGCTCGACTCTGATCGCTGGTGAAAGCGGGTTCATCGGGAACATGACGGCGAGCATGGCTTCGTGGCTCGAGGCCCGGAACGACTCCGGCGCGCAATCGCCCACGACCAGGCACGAGCAGGTCGCCGACGTCGCAGAAGACCCGCTCGGCGGAGTCGTCGCCTTGACGGGAGGAACGGCACCACAGATCACCAGCTTCGATACGTCCCTCGCCGTGCGCTGGCGCGTGAGTCGCCCGGCCGACTATCCCGTTGCGCTGGGAGTGGATCGCGAGGGAGCGACGCTCTTCCTCTTCGACGGCACTCGGTTGTTTGGCGCGAACACTCTCGCTGGCATGTGGGTCGATCACGCGGGGGTCGCCGGCAACGTCTTCCAGATGCTCGGCCCGCAACGGGATCTCGCCTTCCGCCTGCCATTTGCGTTGACCCAGCGCACAGGAAGCGGGCTTTTCCTCGCGCTCGGTCCCGCCTGAGTAGCGCAGGTCGACTCTCTCGCGACCGCCTCATCCGCAGCTCCGGATTGGTTGCAGGCCCGCCCCAACGTTCGCTTGCACATGGTGCGCGGCGGAAAGGGGTACGCCGTTCTGCCTGTCGAAGCACAGGACGCGCAGGACTGCGTGCAGAGCGTGGAGGTGGTCAGCCCGTCTGGGAAGAGCTGCGGGACGACGAGCTTTCGCGCTGCAAGCGGACCCTGCCGGACGGGGCCGATTACCGTGGGCTACGACGGCACCGTGATGCAGCTCGCGCCCGATCCGGATCCGGCTCACCAGGAGTGGTTTGGCCAAGGGACCTGCTATTGGCACTGGTGGCCCGGGTTGTTCCGCTAGCGGCTCGTCCCGGCGGCCGGCTGCGGCGCAGGGTCTCGCGCTCGGGTAGACTCCGGAAATGGACCCGCGGCCTGCCCTCGCCATCGGCCATGTTTCGCTGCGCGTCTCCGACGTCGCGCGCGCGGCTGCATTCTACGAGGCTCTGGGGCTGCGGCCGGTGATGAAGAGTCCGGGCCTCGCCATCTGCGAACTTCGCGGCGGAACACACCTCATGCTCTTCCGCGCTCGCGGCACACCGCGCAAGGGTCCGGTGCGCTCGTTCGACTTCATGGTCGACGATGTGGAGGCGTTCCGGGCGCAACTGGCGGCGGCGGGGCTCGCACCGGCCGATCTGCGCGACGACGCGCGTGGCGGCCATCGCTACTTCGAAGTGACCGACCCTGACGGTCACGCCTTGACCGTCTTCTCCAGCCACACCAGCGGCCGGCCTGTCTAGGTCGCGCGCCGTCTCGCGGTCACCTCGGCCCGCGATCATTCAGCCGGTGCGGCACCAGAGAGGGCGTCGATGCGGCGCTGGGCATTCGCGGCCGGAGGGTCTCCCGAGCTGGCGCGGGATGGCGCCGTCGATGGCGCGAAGCGAATCCAGGCGAGGTAGAGGCCGGCTGCGACGAAGCGGTGCAGGAGTCGCGATTTCAACCGCTCTTCCAGCTCGGACACCTTCCTGCTGACGGTCGACTTCGGCATTCCGAGCTTCGCCGCAGCCGCGGTGAAGCTGCCGTCCTGCACGCGTGCTCCTCGAACGGCTGTGGAGCATCTGACGAAAACGGAGGAGCACATGGATGCCATCTCGAAGTGGGCGCAGCTCGTCGGTCGCGTCGCGCTCGGAACGATCTTCCTCGTCAGCGGGCTGGGGAAACTTGCGGCCTGGCAGGGAACTGCCGCGTACGCGGGCAGCAAGGGCGTTTCGGAGGTCCTGCTCGCGATCGCCACTGCCCTCGAGCTGCTCGGGGCCGTGTCCGTCGTGGTCGGGTTCAGGGCCCGTTGGGGTGCGCTCGCGCTGCTCGTCTTCCTCGTGCCAGTGACGCTTGTGTTTCATAACTTCTGGGCAGCCCCTGGTGCGCAACAGCAGATGGAGATGGCCCACTTCCTCAAGAACCTTGCCATCGGCGGAGGGCTCTTGATCGTCTTTGGACGAGGAGCAGGAGCCTTGAGCATCGACAGCAGCCGAACACCGGCGCGCGGCGAACCGGTCGCGGCTACGAGGCCCGCGTCATAGTCGTCAAGGCAGACCTGCTCGATTCGACCACCCTCGCGGCCGCATTCGCGGGTGCGCACGGCGGCTTTCTGGTCACCAATTTCTGACCCCGAGTCTAGGTGCACGGGCGCAAGCCGTGGCGAGAATCAGTGCGTAGGCCGCGAAGGATCTCATGGGTCCCTCTTCGCTATGTCCAAGCTAGCACTTCGAGAACGGCTCGTCGCAATGCGCTCGCGTATTGGCAGCATTGGGGCGAACAAATACCTCCGCGCGTGAACGGCGCGGAGCCTACCCTTCGGTGTCTCCCTGCGGCGCAGCCTTCTGCACGAGCTGCACCAGCGCCTCGTAAGGCTGGGCCCCGATGACGCCGTATTGCCCGGCGACGAAGGTCGGCACGCCCGTGATCCCGTACTCGCGCGAGAGCTTCCAGTCGGCGTCGACCGCGTCCTTGAACGTCCGCTTCTCGAGGACGTTGCGGGCGGCATCGACGGACAGGCCGACCTTCCGCGCGATGTCCAGAAGGACGGCGGGCTGGGAAATGTCGCGCGCCTCCGCGAAGTAGGCGCGGAACAGCGCGTCGTGGATGGCCTCGCCGCCGGGCTGCGTGTCCGCCCACTTGCCCAGCTCCTGGGCAAGGCGGCTGTTGTACGTCCTGGTGCGCTCGCCGTACGGCAGCCCTTCGGCGTCCATCCGCGCCTTCATCTGCGCGTGCATGGCTTTGAGGTCCAGGTTGCGCCCCGCAAAGAGATCGGCCAGCGCCCGACCTTCTGCCGGCGTGTCTGGGTGCAGCGGAAAGTGCACCCACTCGACCTTCACATCGTGCTCGGCCTTGAGCTTTTCAATACGCACGGTACTGAGGTAGCACCAGGGTCACACGTAGTCGGAAAATACGGTCACCGTCACCGGCTCGCTCACGCTGCCTCCTTGCGACGAGCTTAGCAGAGCGCGGCGGGGCGCGCAGGGATAGGAGCGAAAAGGGGCGCCCTGGTGTAATCAGGCCGTTCGCACCATCGTTATCGGAAGAGGAGAACATCGATGGTCTATGACGTGGCCGTGGTCGGAGGTGGACCTGCGGGAGCGAGCGCTGCACTGTTCGCTGCCAAGGCCGGGAAGAAGACGCTTCTCATCGATGCCGACAAGGGAATGACCCGGCGCGCGATGGTCTACAACTTCTATGGCGTGCCGGAGATCCGAGGCCCCGATCTGGTGGACACCGGGCATCGGCAGGCAGCGCATTTCGGCGCTGAGCTGATCAAGGCGGCCGTGATGGACGTGAAGAAGACGGAAGACGGCTTCAGGCTTGTGACCGAGCAGGGCGACTTCCATGCCCGGTACGTGATCCTCGCCACCGGTGCCACGGCCGACCTGGCCGCAAAGATCGGCCTCGACAGCAAGCCTGCTACCGAGCCGCGCATCAAGACCGTGCTGGTCGTCGACTCCGCTGGGCGAACGAACATCCCGGGGATCTGGGCGGCGGGAACCGTGGCCGGCGTGAGCGTTCATGTCGCCGTGACCGCCGGCGACGGCGCCCGGGTGGCCATCAATGTGATCAGCCAGATCAACGGCGCCCGTTGGGTCGACCACGATGTACTGAAGCCCTGATCCGGTCAGGCCACACGCGAGCCGCGCACCATGAACAAGCTGGGAACGATGAAGGCCGTCCAACTCGACGCGCCTGGTCCGCCCGAAGCGCTGCACCTGCGCGACCTGCCCATGCCTCAACCGAGCGCGGGGTGGGTCCGCATCCGCGTCGAGGCTTTCGGACTGAACCGCTCCGAGCTCCATCTGCGCCTGGGACTTGCCGAAGGCGTCACCTTCCCCCGCGTGCCGGGCATCGAATGCGCCGGCGTCGTCGATGCCGCTCCCGGCACCTCGTTCCGCCCCGGCCAGCAAGTGGTCGCGATGATGGGCGGCATGGGGCGCGTCTTCGACGGGGGGTACGCGCAGTACGCGGTGGCGCCCGCGTCGCAGGTGATCCCGATCCGCACCGACCTGCCGTGGGAAGTGGTCGGCGCGCTTCCCGAAATGCTGCAAACGGCCTACGGATCGTTGACCGTCGGACTCGATCTGCAGCGCGGACAGAGCCTGCTCATCCGAGGCGGGACCTCCTCGGTTGGGCTCGCCGCCGCCGCCCTGGCCCGCGAGATGGGGGCGACGGTTCTCGCCACCACTCGCCGGCATGAGCGACTCGCCTCGCTGGCGGAGCGCGGCATCGACCACCCGATCCTCGACGGCGGCGAGATCGCGCCGCAGGTGCGCGCAGTGTTCCCCCAGGGCGTCGACGCCACTCTCGAGCTCGTCGGCACGCCCACGCTGAAGGACTCGCTACGGGCCACCCGGGTCCACGGCACCGTCTGCTCCACCGGGATGGTCTCGAACCAGTGGATCGTGCCGGACTTCTACCCCATCGGCTACATCCCCAGCGGCGTGCGTCTCACCGGCTACGGCGGCGACGCCGGCGACCTGCCGCAAGCCGTGCTTCAGCGCTACCTCGACGCGATCGCCGCCGGAAGATTCTCGGTGCCGATTCATCAAATTTACGAGCTGGAGCAGATCCAGGAGGCGCACGCCACCATGGAGAAGAACGAGGCGGTGGGCAAGCTCGTCGTCCGCGTCCGTCACCCCTGAGCACGCTACATTAGCCGCTGGTCCACCTTGAGGTTTCGCGAGGTTGACGCCGCCGGAGCCGCCATGGCCACACCAGAGCTGTCTGTGCAGCGCGAAGAGAAGGGGCATCGCGCGCAAGCTCACCTTGGCGGCCGTCGACTGGGCACGCAAGTCCGGCGTCAAGCTGGTTCCCGTCTGTCCATTCGCCAAGGCCGTCTTCGATCGCGATCCGACAATCCGCGACGTCCTCGCTTGAGTGCCTGGCCGCAACGCGGAACGTCTAACGAACCCTCTTCGACACACGAGCGACCAACTCATCCAATCTCGAAAGTAATAGCTTGAGAACCGGAGACTGATTCGCCCTGTTGTAACCAAGGACGAGGTCAACATTGGGCGCAACTCCCTGGAGTGGACGGCTTGTCAGGACAGCAGGCAGAAAGTTCGCTGCATAAGCTGGTAACAGCCCTACGCCACGCGTCGACGCGAGCAAGGATATTCCCATGGCGAGGTGGTCCGCTTCGTGAGCCGACCTGATCTTGACTCCGGACCGCTTCAGGTAGTCGTCGATGACCGCACGCAATACAGGAGCCGTGTTCGACACGTTCACGAATGTCTCACCCGCTAGATCCTGGGGACGAATGGCTTTGAGCGCAGCGAGGCGGTGGTCAGCCGGCAAGATCACCGCCAGGGGCTCTTTGACCAGAAGACGGAACGCCAGGTTTGGCAAGCCTCGTTCCCGTCGCAGAAAGGCCGCATCGAGTTTTCCTTTCGAGAGGCCATCCGCAAGCACAGGCGAGTATTGACTGGAGATCATCACATCGACGTTCGGCAGCTCGTCGCGCAAGATCCTCAACGCTTCGGGCATCCACGTCAGTTCGTGTCCGGTGAGAAAGCCCATGGCGAAGCAGGGCTTCGCGGGATGGGCGATCCGGCGTGCAGCCTCGGTCGCTGCATCGACCTGCGAAAGCACCAGGCGGGCGTGATCGAGAAAAACTCGACCCGCCGCTGTCAATTCGATGCCGCGCGCTCCTCGCGTCAGCAGTTGGGCGCCAACCTCTTCCTCAAGGTCCCGGATTTGCCGGCTCAAGGATGGTTGTGACGTGTGCAGTTTCATCTTCGCGGCCACCGTGAGGCTCTCGGCCTCGGCGACGGCAACGAAGTATCGAAAGTGCCGGAGTTCCACATCGCCTCGCATGCCTCAAAAGCATGGCTCGCCAGCTTACAAAGTCTTCATCCTTCCGGCCAGCGCCGCATCAAATCCCCCGGCAGACAACCAATCCGTAGCAGCTGGCAAAACAGGAGGACCGCCATGTCCAAAAAACTTGAAGGTAAGGTCGCACTGGTCACCGGTGGCTCGCGCGGTATTGGGGCCGCGATCGCCAAACGTCTCGCCGCGGATGGAGCGAGCGTGGCCATCACCTACACCAAGGATGGAAACGCAGCTTCGGCCGTGG
>VBKQ01000008.1 GCA_005879505.1 Deltaproteobacteria bacterium | reverse complement strand
CTGTGCCATCTGCAACGCCTTGAAGGTCATGGTTGCACCCGAAGGCAGGACTTCGTCCGATCCGGCATCTCGACCGCCGGCACTTCTGCGCCCGGCAGCAGGGGCTTCAGGCGATGCGGCTGCAGCTCGGACGGCAGCGGCGGCTCGAAATCGCCGACCAGCCGCACTTCGGGCTTCAGCTCGATCCCGGTTCGCTCGAGCACCGTCCGCCGGGCCAGCGCGATCAGCTCGACCACGTCCGCCGCCTTGGCCCTTCCCAGGTTGACGATGAAATTCGCGTGGCGATCGCTGATCTGCGCGCCGCCGAGGGTGGTTCCCTTCAGCCCGGCCTGCTCGATCAGGCGCCCGGCGAAGTCGCCCGGCGGGTTGACGAACACCGAACCCGAGTTCGGGAGGTTGAGCGGCTGCGTGGCGCGGCGCCGATCGACGTCCGCCTTGGCCACGCGCTGCTGCTCGATCAGATCGCCTTCCGAACCGCGCCGGACCCTGCAGCGTGCCCGCGTGAGGATGGAGCCGGGCGGAAGCTCGCAGTGGCGGTAAGCGAGATGCAGATCCGCTGCGTCGACCCAGCGCAGCCCATCGGGAGAGGCGACCTCCGCGGCGAGGAGGTGATCCGCCATGCACCCGGCCGGAGTGCCGGCATTCATCGCCACGAGGCCGCCGACGGTGCCCGGGATCCCCGCCACCCAGGCGACGCCGATGCCGCGCTGGTCCCTGGCGAGCGAGAGGAAGCGGGCGATGGGAGCGCCGGCGCCCAACGTGAGCACGACATGGTCGCCGCCTTCTTCCACTTCTTCCGCCGCGAAGTCCTGACCGAGACGGATGACTGCCCCGTTCACGCCCAGGTCGCCGACGATGGTGTTCGCTCCCCCGCCCAGCGAGAGCCAGGGAACGGCGGCGCCTCGGAGGACCCCGAGGAGATCGACCAGCGCGCGCGGATCGCTCGGCCTCACCAGCAGCTTCGCCGGCCCGCCCACGCGCACGCTGGTGCGCGGCGCCAGCGGCGCTTGCTCGATCACCTCGCCGCGCGCTGCGCGGCGCAGTTCGGCGATCAGCCCGGTCACCCGAGCAACCCCAGCAGCTCTTCGCCGACGTGCGTGATGTCGCCCGCGCCGAGGGTGATCACCAGGTCCCCCGGGCGCACCTTCTCGCGAAGCCTGCGCGCCAGCTCGGCGCGCTCTGCAAAGGCCGCGTCCCGGTGGCCGCACGCCTTCACGGCCTCGTGCAGCTTTGCCCCGGTGACACCGGGGATCGGATCCTCGCTGGCCGCGTACACTTCGGTGAGCAGCAGCGAATCGGCGTCGTTGAAGGCGGTCGCGAACTCGCCCAGTAGATCGCGGGTGCGGGTGTACCGGTGGGGCTGGAAGGCGCAGACGATCCGCCGCTGGGGAAAACTGGCGCGCGCGCCGGCGAGCGTTGCCCGGATCTCCGCGGGGTGGTGCCCGTAATCGTCCACCACGGTGATGCCGTTGACCTCGCCGCGCACGGTGAATCGGCGCTGGACGCCCGCGAAATCGCCCAACGCCTCCGCGGTCACCTTGAAGGGAATCCCCAGCTCGTGCGACACGGCGCAGCAGGCGAGCGCGTTGAGGACGTTGTGCGCGCCCACCATCCGCAGCGTCACCTCCCCCTCCTGCTTGCCCTTGTGCGAGACCATGAACCGCGACTGGAAGGGCGCGTGCCGGATGTCGTCCGCGCGCCACTCGGCCTGGGGCGAGAGGCCGTAAGTGGTGTGCCGCTTTCCGATGCGCGGGATGAGGTGCTGCACGACCGGATGGTCGACGCAGAGCACCGCGAGCCCGTAGAACGGCACCCGGTCGGCGAAGTCGACGAAGGCCTGCTGCAGCGCCTCGACCGTCCCGTAGTAATCGAGGTGCTCCGGATCGACGTTGGTGATCACCGCGATCGCCGGCGACAGCCGGAGGAAGGATCCGTCGCTCTCGTCCGCCTCCACCACCATCAGCTGGCCCTTGCCGAGCTTGGCATTCGAACCGAGCGCGTTGAGCTTGCCGCCCACCACCGCCGTCGGGTCGAGCTTCGCGTGTGCCAGCACGGTCGCGATCAGCGAAGTGGTGGTGGTCTTGCCGTGCGATCCGGCGATGGCGACTCCCTCCTTGAGGCGCATCAGCTCCGCGAGCATCTCGGCTCGCGGAATCACGGGAATGCCGCGGTCCTTCGCCGCCACCACTTCCGGGTTGTTCTTGCGGACGGCGCTGGAGGTCACCACCACGTCCACGTCTGCCGCCACGTTCTCGGCGCGGTGCCCGGCGACGACGCTGCCACCGAGCGAGGCCAGGCGCTTGGTGATGTCGCTCTCCTTCAGGTCCGATCCGCTCACCCGGTAGCCGAGGTTCAGCAGGAGCTCGGCGATGCCGCTCATGCCGATCCCTCCGATCCCCACGAAGTGGACCTTGACCTTCTTGTTGCGAAACACGGTGGCGCCCCTCTCCTCATGTAACGCGAATGTACTCGATTCGATCTACGATAATCAATAGCTGAGCTTGGGTGGATTCATCTCGGTGCCGGCGGCAGGTGCCTCCCCTCCCGGACCAGACGGTCCCTGCAGAGTGAAACGCAGACGTCCGCGATCTCCCGGGCCGCCTCCGGCCGCCCCAGGACCCCGCTCGCCCGGGCCATGCGCTGCAGCCTCGAGCGGTCGCCTTCCAACCCCCGGACGGCGTCGGCGAGCTTTTGCGCCGTCAGGTCCTTTTCCGGCATCAGCAGCGCGGCCCCCGCCTCGACCAGGCTCTGCGCGTTGACGGTCTGGTGGTCGTCGGCGGCAAACGGGAAAGGCACCAGGATCGCCGGCTTCTTGCAGACGGTCAGCTCCGCGATGGTGGTGGCCCCCGCCCGGCAGACCAGGAGGTCCGCGCCCGCGTACGCGCGCGCCATGTCGTCGATGAATGCGACGGCCTGGACGGCCAGGCCCGTCGACTGGAGCTTTTCGTACCGCGCCGCGATCTCCGGCTGGTCCTTGCTGCCCGTCTGGTGCAGGACCTGGACGCGGGGGCCGATCTGCGGGCCGAGGATCTCCAGCGCCTCCGCCACGCGCAGGTTGAGGGGGTGGGCTCCTTGAGATCCGCCGGTCACCAAGATGCTCAGCCGGTCCGTCGCCGGCTTGGTATGCAGGTAGTTGTCGAGGAACGCGCGGCGGATCGGGTTGCCGAGCAGATGCGTCTTGCGGGGGGCAAACGCGCGCCCCGCCTGCGGAAAGGCGATGAACACGGCGTCGACGAAATGCCCCAGCGTACGGTTGGTGAACCCGGGAAGGGCGTTCTGCTCCTGGATCGCGGTGGGCTTGCGCATCAGGCAGGCGACGAGGAGCACCGGCCCGCTCGAGTAGCCGCCGACGCCGATCACCACGTCGGGATCGAACTTCCGCAGGACCTTCATCGATTGCCAGAAGGCGCGAGGAAGGCGAAACAGGCCCATGAGGAAACCGAGCAGGCCGATCCGCTTGAGCGGACCGACGTCGATGATCTCCAGCGGATATCCCGCCTTCGGCACCTCGCGCGCCTCGATCCCCCGCGCCGATCCGACGAACAGCACGTCGTTGCGCGGATGGCGGGTCTTCACCTCTTCCCCCAGCGCCAGGCCGGGGAAGAGATGGCCACCGGTGCCGCCGCCTGCGACGAGGAGCCTCATCGCTGTGCTCCCGAGGCCCGGCGGAGGAAGCCACCGGGGCCGCCGCTGACGGAGAGCAGGATGCCGGCCGCGATGCAGGAGGCGATCACCGACGACATCCCGTAGGAGAGGAACGGCAGCGCCATCCCCTTGGTGGGAAGCAGCGCGAGCGCCATCCCCGCGTTCACCAGCGCTTCCACCCCGAGCAGAAGGGTCAACCCGAGCGCCGCCCAGCATCCGAAGGCGTCCGCCGCGCAGTACGCCGCGCGGATCCCGCGCCAGACGACCGCCGCAAAGAGCACCAGCACCGCCGCCACGCCCGCGAACCCCAGCTCCTCGCCGACGATGCTGAGGATGAAGTCGGTGTGCGCTGCGGGAAGGAAGAACAGCTTCTGGTGGCTTTCTCCCAGTCCGACGCCGAACGAGCCGCCGGCCCCGAACGCCAGGAGCGATTCCACGGTCTGGTAGCCGTGTCCCCTCGGATCCTTCCAGGGATCGAGGAAGGCGAGGATGCGCTGGATGCGGTACGGAGACTTCCGCGAAAGAGACGCCGCCGAGGACGGCGGTCGTTCCGAAGTCCGGCTCGAGCATCAAGAACAGAGCGAAGATCGCCAGCACCGTGAGATGAGGCAAGACCCCCACCGAGAAGAAACGGATGCGGTCCTGCTTCTTCGCCAGCGAGCGCGCGAGCCAGAGTACCAGCGCGATCTTCGCCAGCTCGCTGGGCTGGCAGGTCAGCGGGCCGATCCGTAGCCAGCGCGTCGCGCCGCCCGCGCTATGACCGAGCCCGGGCACGTGCACGCAGAGGAGCAGCGCGAGCGAGACGAACACCAGGGGAACGACGAGCGCCTCCAGGCGGCGGTAGCCGAGCCTCATCGCGCCGAGCAACGCGACGAGCCCGACCAGGGCCGCCGCGGCCTGCCGCTTGAGGAACCAGAGCGGGTCGCCCAGGCGCGCGCCGGCGTAGACCGCGCTCGCGCTGTAGACCATGACGACGCCGAAGGCGAGGAGCAGCAGCACGGCCGCGAGCAGCACCGGGTCGTAGCGCAGCACCGGCCGCAGCTGCTCTGCCCGCTGGCGGGCCACGCGCGCTCCGGCGACGGCCGACGCGCTCACGAGAGCCCCCGCACGAGGGCCTTGAACTGATCGCCCCGGTCTTCGAAGTTGCGGAACTGATCGTAGGAGGCGCAGGCGGGCGAGAGCAGCACCACGTCACCGCGCCGGGCGCGCTTGCGCGCCTGGAACACAGCGGTTGCGAGCACGCCACAGGGCTCGATCTCCGCCGCCCCGGACAGCTCGGAGGCGATCGCCTTGGCGTCCTCGCCGATCGTGAAGATCGTCTTCACCCGCCCGCGCATCAATTCGCGCAGCGGCGCATAGGGTGCGCCCTTGCCGCGACCGCCCATGATGATGTGGACGTTGCCCTCGAACGCGCTCAGCGACTTCTCCACGCTGTCCACGTTCGTCGCCTTGGAGTCGTTGATCCACTCCACCCCGTCGAGCACGCGGACCGGCTCCAGGCGGTGGGGCAGCCCCGGGTAGCTGTCGAGACCCTTCTGCAGCGCATCGAAGCCGACGCCGAGGTGCCGCGCCAGCAGGCAGGCGGCGAACGCGTTCTCGCGGTTGTGGGTTGATCGCGGCGGTGTCGCCTGCGCGCTGGTTCTCGAAGATGCGCTGCTTCGCCGCCGCGTAGGCGTCGAGCGAGGGATACCGATCGAGGTGATCCGGCGTGACGTTGAGGACCGTTGCCGCCGCGCAGCGCAGCGAAACGATCGACTCGAGCTGGTAGCTCGACAGCTCGCAGACCGTGGCGTCGAGCCGATCGCCCGCGAGCACGCGGTTGCTCAAGGCGTCGCCCAGATTTCCGCCGGTGAAGACGCGCAATCCGGCCGTGGAGAGGAGGTGGCCGCAGAGCGCGGTGGTGGTGCTCTTCCCGTTGGTGCCCGTGATCCCGAAGATCGGCTCGGAGATGAAGCGGGAAGCCAGCTCCACCTCCCCGATCAACTCGATCCGACGCGAGCGCGCCTCGATGAAGATGGGGAGCGAGAGCGGAACGCCGGGGCTCGCCACCACCAGATCGATCCCGCGCAAGGACTCCGGAGCCACGCGCCTGAGCTCGCCCTCGAACGGCAGCTCCTTGTCGTCCGCCGCTACGACCTGCGCGCCGCGCGAACGAAGCAGGCGGGCGGCGGCCTCGCCGCTCTTGCCCAGGCCCACCACGAGGGCGTGTCGTCCGGAGAGGTTCATCTCAGCTTCAGCGACGCCAGCGCGGTCAGCGCCAGGATGATGGAGACGATCCAGAAGCGGACGATGATCTTCGGCTCCGTCCAGCCCTGCAGCTCGAAGTGGTGGTGGATGGGAGCCATGCGGAAGATCCGGCGGCCGGTGCGCTTGAACCAGAGCACCTGCAGCATCACCGAGACGATCTCGGCGAAGAAGACTCCGTGGATGATGGCGCTGTCGACCTCGTTCTTCGTCAGCACCGCGAGCGCGCCGAGGCCGCCGCCGAGGGCGAGCGATCCCACGTCGCCCATGAACACGGTCGCCGGATAGGTGTTGAACCAGAGGAAACTGATGCCGGCTCCGGCCATGGCGGCGCAGAACACCGCCAGCTCCGCCGCGCCCGGGATGTGCGGGATCAGCAGGTAGTCGGCGATGTTGAGCCCTCGGATGGTGGCTCCCGCGAGATAGGCGAGGAGCATGAAGGTCAGCGCGCTGACGATGGTGGGACCGATGGCGAGGCCGTCGAGCCCGTCGGTCAGGTTCACCGCGTTCGATGTCCCGACGATCACCACGAAGGCGAAGGGCAGGTAGATCCACCAGGGCAGGACGGGATTGAACGCCTTCACCTTCACGAAGGGGATGGCGAGGCGGGTGTCCAGATAGAGCGAGCCGTGCTTCCAGTCGACGAAGAAGACGGCCACCACCACCACGAAGATGATCGTCTGCCAGAGCAGCTTCTTGCGTCCGGCCAGCCCCTTGGAGTTGCGCTTGCTGAACTTGAGCCAATCGTCGGCGAATCCGATCGCGCCGAAGCCGAGCGTGATGATCAGCGCGGCCCAGACCATGCGGTTCGTCAGGTCGGCGAAGAGCAGCGTTCCCACCAGCATCGCCCAGAGGATGAGGCCTCCACCCATCGAAGGCGTTCCGACCTTCCGTTGATGCGCCTCCGGCGTGTCCTCGCGCACGTTGCTCGCCCCGTGCTGCAGCCTGCGCAGCGCGTCGATGTAGCTCGGGCCGAGGAAGAGGCCGATCACCAGCGAGACCAGCCCCGCCATCAGCATGCGGAACGAGGGATACCGCAGCACGTTGAAGAGCGGGACGCGGTCGGAGAAGGGGAACAGGAGGTTGTAGAGCATCACGTCCCTCCCGTCGGATTCGCCTTCTGTCCCTCGCCGGCGGAGCCGGTTGCCTCGGCGAGCGCGTCGCTCACGCGCTCCATCTTCATCCCGCGCGATCCCTTGACCAGCACCACGTCCTCGGGCCGGACCCGCGCCTGCACCAGGCGCACGGCTTCCGCGGGATCCGCGCTGTACTCGATGGACTCCGCCTTCAGCCCCGCCTCCTGCGCTCCTTCGCCGAGCGCCTTGGCACGCTCCCCGAAACAGACCAGCAGCGAGAGCCCCGCGCCCGCGGCGAATCGCCCGACGTCGCGGTGCAGATCGAGCTCGGTGTGGCCGAGCTCCAGCAT
The DNA here is from genome assembly GCA_005879505.1 of Deltaproteobacteria bacterium. GTDB lineage: Bacteria > Myxococcota > Myxococcia > Myxococcales > 40CM-4-68-19 > 40CM-4-68-19. Next base: position 35,894 of record VBKQ01000008.1, on the reverse strand, counting down.
GTCGCCGAGGACGGCGATGGCCCGTCCCTTTCCGCGCACCAGGTGGGTGAGCGTGAGCAGCGCCGCCTTGGTGCTGGCGGGATTCGCGTTGTAGCAATCGTCGATGAGCAGCGCGCCGTTGGGCATCCGCACCGGGCGCATCCGCCGGCCCGGTGTGGTGGCATTCGCGAGCCCGCGGAGGATGATCTCCGCGTCGAGCCCGAGGGCCACGCCCACTGCTGCCGCCGCGGCGGCGTTGTAGCCATTGTGCGTGCCGATCAGCTTCAGCTCCGCCATCCTCCGCGCGCCGCCGAACTCCAGCTCGACGCGCAGGCCCGGGCCGCCGTGATGGGCGGAGATCAGGCGGACGTCGCTGCCGAACGCAGCGCCGAAGGTCACCAGCTTGCGCCGCGACAGCCTGGCCTGCGCGAGCACGCGGGCGTCGTCCGAGTTCGCCACGGCGGTGGCGGTGTCGCGCAGCGCATGGAAGAGCTCGCCCTTGGCGTGGGCGACGCCCTCGATCGACCCGCATCCCTCGAGGTGTACGGGGGTGATGTTGGTGACCAGCCCGACGTCCGGATCGGACCATTGCGCGAGCCGCGCGATCTCGCCGAGGTGGTTCATCCCGCATTCGATGGCGGCGTACCGGTGCTGCTCCGACAGGCGCAGCAACGTGAGTGGAACTCCAACCTCGTTGTTGAGGTTGCCTTCGGTCTTCAGCGTGGGACCCGCGGCCGCGAGCACCTCCGCGATCAGCTCCTTCGTGCTGGTCTTTCCGGTGGACCCGGTAATGCAGACGAGCTCGAGCCCGGTCAGCTGGCGTCGCCACCCGGCGGCGAGATTGCCCAGCGCACGTCCGGTGTCGGGCACGGTCAAGAGCGCGGCGCGCGCCGCCTGCGGCTTCACCTTTTCGATCGCGTCGGAGGGCACCAGCGCGCCCGCAGCGCCGCCCTGCACCGCCTGGGCGACGAAGTCGCTGCCGTCGAAGGTCGGCCCGCGCAGCGCCACGAAGAGCCCGCGCTTTACCGGCGTTCGCGAATCCGTGAAAACACCCTTGAAGGGCCCTCCGGGCACGGCGATCCGCGCTCCCGCGGTCCAGGCGACCTGCTCGGCCGTGAAGCGCGCGCTCAACGCGAGATCTCCTCGAGGGCGCGGCGGGCCTCCAGCCGATCGTCGAACGGCCGCTTCTCGGTTCCGACGATCTGGTAGTCCTCGTGCCCCTTTCCCGCCAGAAGGACCGCGTCGCCGGGCCGGGCGCAACGCAAGGCGAGCGCGATGGCCTCGCTCCGATCGGGCACCACGCAGTATCCGTCGAGGCCCATGCGCGCATGACGGGGATCGAGCCTGGCCTTGCCGCTGCGCACGAGGCCGGGCTCGATCGCGGCGAGAATCGCCAGCGGGTCCTCGGTGCGCGGATTGTCGCTGGTCGCGATGACCAGATCGGCGCGCGCGCCGGCCGCTTCTCCCATCAGCGGACGTTTGCCGCGGTCGCGATCGCCCCCGCAGCCGAATACGCAGACGATGCGCGGCGCGGCGGCCTGGCGCAAGGCATCGAGGACGCGAGCGAGCGCGTCGTCGGTGTGCGCGTAGTCGACGAGCACGACACGGCCTGCGCGATCTGGCACGCGTTCCAGGCGTCCGGGCGCGCCGGGGCATTCCGGAATCACGCGCACCACGTCGCGCAAGGGAACGCCGCTGCCGGCCAGTACACCGATGGCGGCGAGCAGGTTCTCCACGTTGTGCGCCCCGATCAGGGGGCTCTCCACTTCCGCCAGCGCATCATCGAGCGGCGCGGCCGTGCGGAGTTGGAAGCGCACGCCGCGCAGGTCGCTGCGCACCCGCTCCGCAAACAGAGCCGCGCCGGCAGCTCCACGAACGGTGAACCCGAGCGCGAACGGCAGCTCGCCCGCCAGCGCGGCGACGCGTGGGTCGTCGAAGTTGAGCACCGCCGGGACCCCGCGGGGAAGCAACTCGCGAAACAGCTTCGCTTTCGCGTCGAAGTACGCATCGAGCGAGCCGTGATAGTCGAGGTGATCGCGCGTCAGGTTGGTGAATGCCGCGCCGGAGAAGACGCAGCCCGCGGCGCGCTCCTGGCTGAGGGCGTGGCTCGATACCTCGATCGCGACCACCTGCGCGCCGGCGTCCGCCATCCGCCGCAGCAGCTCCTGCAGCTCGTGCGATTCCGGCGTGGTGTGCGTGGCCGCCATCCGGCCGCCCGGCCAGCGCGACTCGACCGTGCCGATCAAGCCCGTCGCCACTCCGCGGGCCGCGGAGATCTGCTCGATCAGGTACGCCGTCGTCGTCTTGCCGTTCGTACCCGTCACGCCGAAGAGCGAGAGCCGCCGCGACGGCTCTCCGTGAAAGCGGGCGGCGGCGAGCGAGAAGGCGCGGCGCGGATTGCTGGCGACCACGACCGGCGCCTTCAGCTGTAGCGGGCGGCCCGCGAGCACCGCCGCCGCGCCCTGCTCCACGGCCTGGACCGCGAAGTCGGTGCCGTCGGCGTTCAGGCCCGCGAGCGCGGCGAACAGCGAGCCGGGCCCCACCCGCCGCGAGTCGACCGCGAGCGCGCGCACGTCCACCCGCGCCGCTCCGGCCGGCACCTCGGCGTCCACGCCCGCGAACAGATCCTGCAGCAACACGCTTCCTCCAACCCCCGGACTCGTCTCCATCCTCCCGAATACGACGGCTACCCCGGCGGCGCCAGAGTGACCTTCACCCTTGCCCCCCGCTTGACAATGGCCCCGGCGCGCGGGGACTGCGCGACTGCCCGGCCGCTGCCGCGGAGCTCCGGCTCCAGCGACGACTGCGCAAGCCGGCGCATCGCCGAGCGCGCGCCGAGGCCGGAGACGTCCGGAACGCGCGCCCGCCCCGGCTGGATCGGCGGCTCCGCCGCCGGCTCGTGCGCGACCTCGTCCCCGGCGCCGGAGCCCACTGACGATACCAGGAGGGGTGCAGTCTCTCTCGCCTGGTCGGGCATGACGTCGAGCTGGCGCAGGGCCTCGTGTGCGATGGCGCCCCACGCCGGCGCAGCCACCGTCCCGCCCGCCACTTCCGCGCCCTTTCCTTCGGGCTCGTCGATGACCACCAGGATCGCGATCCGGGGCGCGTCCGCCGGCGCGAATCCGAGGAAGCTCGCGAGCCGCTTGTCGCTGTAGCCGCCCCGGATCGGATCGACCTTCTGCGCCGTCCCCGTCTTGCCCGCGACGCGGTGGCCGAGGAGCCCCGCACGGGTGCCGGTGCCCTTCTCCACCACCTCCTCCAGCATCGCCGTCAGCTCGCGCGCGGTGTCTTCCTTGAGGACGCGGCGCACCTCCTCTCGCCCGCGGGAGAGCAGCGTCGTCCCATCGGCGGCAACGACCTTCTGCACGAGGAAAGGCCGCAGCAGCACGCCCCCGTTGGCGATGGCGGCCATCGCCGCTACCGTCTGCATCGCCGTGGCGCTCATCCCCTGACCGAACGCCGTGGTCGAGAGGGCGATCTGCGGCATCCGCCGCGGATCCGCCAGCGCCCCGCGGGCCTCGCCGGGAAGGCCCACCCCGGTCCTTTCGCCGAACCCGAACGCGCGCAGGCCCTCGATCAATCTCTGCCTGCCTAACTTCTCGCCGATTTTCGCCGCGCAGATGTTGGAGGATTCCCGCAGGATCGCCGCCGGCGTCGCCCAGTCCACCGGGTGCGTGTCGTGGATTTTCCTGCCCGCATGCATCCAGACGCCGTGCTCGCAATAGAGGAGCTCGTCCGGCTGGACGACGCCTTCCTCGAGCGCGCGGGCGAGCACGAAGCTCTTGATGGTCGAGCCGGGCTCGAGCTGGTCCTGGACCGCGCGATCGCGCCAGATCATCGGGTCGCGTCCTGGCTTGTTCGCGTCGAACGCGGGATTCCCCGCGAGCGCGAGCACGGCGCCCGTGTTCACGTCGAGCACCACGGCCCAGCCTCCGATCGCGCCGGAGGCTTTCACGGCCCTGGCCAGCTCCTTCTCGGCAGCGAGCTGGATCGCGCTATCCAGTGTAAGCGTGACCGTGGCCCCGGTCAGATCGGCGGGGTCCGGCGCGCCGTGCTCGAGGACCATGGTCCCGCGCGCGTCTCGCGTCGCCTGGACCTGCACGCTCCGCCCCCGCAAATGCTGATCGAGCTCGCGCTCCAGCCCCTCCTGTCCGCTCTCTTCTCCCACGAATCCGAGCACGTGACCGGCGAGGTCGCGCTGGGGATAAAAGCGCTTCGGTTCCTTGGCCAGTTCGATTCCGTCGATGGCCAGCCCGCGAACGCGCTGGGCCGAAGCTTCGTCGATGCGCCGCTTGATCCAGACGAACCGCCGGTCGGGCTGCGAGAGCTTCTCCAGGACCCTCGCACGATCGAGGCGCAGCGCGCCCGCGATCCGTGCCGCGGCCATCTGGCGCGCGCGTGGCGTTTCGAACGCCGAAGGATCGGCAAATACCGAGTCGACATCCTGGGTCACCGCCAGCGGTTCTCCGCGCCGATCGACGATCATTCCCCGGCGGGGCACCCACTCCAGCTCCCTGCGGGTCTGGTCCCGCTGCAGCCTCGCCAGGCGCGACCGATCGAGGAGTTGCACTTTAGCGGCGCGCAGGAGCACGACTCCGAACAGCGCGAGCAGGGCGGCCCCGAGCAGGAAGGCGCGAAGGCGCATCCACTTGCCGTCCCGCTGCGGTGCGCAGGAGCGCCTCACGACCGGTTCACCTCGATGCGGTCAGGACCGACGGCCGGACGGCCCCCCCGACCAGGACGACGACGCGGTCGACCGGGGGCGGCGCCATGTTCAAGCGGGTGCGCGCGAGCTCCTCGATCCGCTGCGGGCTCTTCAGCTCGGCGGCCGCGATCTGGAGCCTTTCGTGCTCCCGCGCGAGCTCGCGGTACTCGGCGGAGAGCCGCGCGAGCGCGTATCCGCGTTCCGTCACGCGCGTGCGGACCCACGCGTGCAGCAGCATCGCAACGGCGATCAGGAGGCACGAGAGCGTGACCGCCGCGAAGTCGTTCAGGGCCCGGCGCTCGATGCCCCGCCGGACGGCGCTGCGCCCATGCCTCATGAGAGCCGCTCCACGGCGCGCAACCGCGCGCTCCGGGCCCGCGGGTTGGCCGAGATCTCCTCCTCCGCGGCGCCCACCGGCTTCTTCGTCAGCGAATGAAATGAGATCGCCGCCGCGCGGCCACCGCGCGCCACCAGCCGGGGAAGCTGCGCCAGCCAGTCGCCCAGCGCTCCCAGCTCGTCGTTGACCGCGATCCGCAACGCCTGGAACGAGCGGGTCGCCGGATGGATGTCGCGCGGCCAGGCCTTGCGCGGGATCGCGGCGGAAATGATCTCCGCCAGCTCGCGCGTGTCCGCGATCCCCTCGCCGGCCCACGCTCTGTGGATCGCGCGCGCGATTGGACGGGCAAACCGCTCCTCGCCGAGCGACTCGAGGATCCGCGCCAGCGCCTTCTCGTCCCACTCGTCGAGAAGCTCGCGCAGCGGCCGTCCCCGCGTCGGATCCATCCTCATGTCGAGCGGTCCACCTGCGCGGAAGGAGAAGCCGCGCGAGGGATCGTCGAGCTGGGGCGAGGAGACGCCCAGATCGACGAGCGCACCGTCCACCTCGGAGACACCGAGCTGATCGAGCAGCGCGCGGGCATCGCGGAAGTTGCCGTGCGCAACGACGATGTCGCGCCCCGAGAGGCGCGCGCGCGCCGCCGCGATCGCCGCCGGATCCTGATCGAGGCCCACCACCCGCGCGCCAGCGTCGAGGAGCGCCTGCGCGTGCCCGCCGCCGCCCAGGGTCCCGTCGAGGATGACCCTCCCGGGAGCGGCGGCGAGCAGCGAGGCCGTTTCGCGGCGCAGCACGGTCTGGTGGGCGAATCCGTTCATTTGCGCAGGGCACGCAGCCGCGCGGCCGGAGCCGCGACGGCCTCCTCCTCCACCGAGCGGACCAAGGCGAGATCGGGTCCTCCGGCGGCCTTGAGGATCTTCGCGATGTAGGGGTTGCGCACCGCGATCACCAGATCGCCGCCGCGGGCGAGCAGCTCCCGCCGGCGCGCGACGATCTCCGGCACGGCCGAGCCGTCGAGGTGGCTGACCTCGCGCAGATCGAGGACGATGCGGCCCGCTTCCGCCGCGGCGCGCACGACGGAATAGTCGATGGCCCAGAGCGCCTCGCGATCGAGCTCGCCGCGCACCGTCACCGTCGCGACGCTCTCCTCCCAGCGCGCGACCCGTTGGACCGCTGCCGGCTTGAGCGCCAGGACTGCACCGTTTCGCAAAGACTTGTCCGCCATCGTCGATGCCCTCTCGTCTACAGAAGCTCGCTCAGCCGCCTCGCCAGGTCCTGCGGCGTCTCTTGCGCGCGCGCCGCCTTCTGGACCTCGGCCCATCCCTGCGGCGTCCAGATCTCGATCCGCTCCACCGTGCCCGCCCAGGTGATTTCCTCGACCAGGCCGACGTGCTCACGCAGACTGGGCGGGATGAGGATCCGGCCCAGCTTGTCGACCGGGCATTCCTGGGCGGGTGCGATGAAGGCGCGCGAGAGCAGGCGGATGTCCCGATCGAACATCGACTTCGCGGCGACCTTCTCCGCCAGCTGCTGCCAGGCCGAGGGAGCGAAAGCGACGAGACAGGGATCGATCAGGTCTGGCGTGATGAAGAGCTTGTCCGCGCCCTGGGCGGCGAGCAGCTCGCGAAAGCGCGCGGGGAGGCTGGTGCGCCCCTTGGCGTCGATGGAGTGCTGGAAGACGCCGGAAAACATCGCGCGCGATCCCTCTCCTCGCAGCGGCATTCCACTTCATGCCACTTCGATCCACCCGGCGCAGACTCGACCAGGTCCAGCGGCCTGTCAAGCAACCTCCGCCTGAACAAAAAATCAGCCTGATATCTAGTGGTTCAGTGGTGTCCTACCCCCTGCGGCTAGGTGGGCGACGCCACATTCTGTAGTCCAGTGTACGACTTCGAAGAGCGAGCCTACTTGTCGCTCTGCTCGTCCAGGATCGATTCGACGACGGTGCGCGCGATGTTGTGGTACCCGGCGCGCGCCTCTCCATAGATGCGCCGCGCCGCCGCCGGATCGCGGCGGGCGAGCGCGGTATAGATGGGCCGCAGGTACCGCATGCGGCCGGTCTCCAGCAGGACCCGGCGGGCTGCCTCCACTGCTTCGGGCATGCCGGCGCGGATCTGCAGGAGCACGAAGTTGTGCCGCAGCTCGAGGCTGCGCCGCTGCGACAGACCCCATCTGGCGTCGAGCTCGCGCAACTTCGCCGGATCGGCCGGCGCCGACTGGAGGACGACGAGCAGCTCGGTCGGGTTGCGCGGCTCGACCTCGCCGCGGCGGAGCTGCTCGAGACGCGCGGAGCGCGACTGGGGCGCACCCTCGGGCACTCCGGGCCCGTCGATGTACTCCAACGCCCCCGCCTGCGCGGCGACTCCGGGAAGCTCCGCCTCGAGGAATCCGAGGAACTGATCCGTGGTGATGCTCTGGAACCGGAATCGCCCGAGGTAGGAGCGCAGGAAGACGTCCCAGGCCGGGCGTCCCGCCGTCTCCTCCAGCTTGCGCAGCAGCAGGTATCCCTTCTCGTAGGGAACCGACGAATACGCTTCGTCCGGATCGATCCCGCGTAGATCGGTGCGCAGGTGTGTGAGCTGAGGGCGGTTGGCGAAGCGCTCCAACGTTACCTGAAGGTCGTGCCGCCCGGCCGCGGCGTGCAGCTCTGACGTTTCGCGACCTTCGAGCGCCTCGAGGATCCGTCGCTCGGCATATACCGTGAAACCCTCGTTCAGCCAGAAGTGGTTGGCATTCGCGTTGGTGACGAGATTGCCCGTCCAGGCGTGCGCAGCTTCGTGCGCGATCACGCTCACCAGCGACCGGTCGCCTGCGAGGACCGAAGGGGTCACGAAGGTGAGCCGCGGGTTCTCCATGCCGCCGTAGGGAAAGCTCGGCGGCATCACCAGGATGTCGTAGCGGTCCCACTCGTAGGGACCGAACAGCTGCTCCGCGGCGCGAATCATCTCCTCGGCCCCGGCGAACTCGTATGCCGCCGCGTCCACGACGGCGCGCTCCGCCCAGACGGCGGTCCGGGCCGAAAGCTCCCGCTGCTGCAGGTCGCCGACCGCGAAGGCGAGCAGGTAGGATGGAATCGGCTGAGGCATCTCGAAGACGTCCACCGCCTCGCCGCTGCCGGCATCCTCGCGGCCCTTGGCAGCCGCCGCCATCAGCGTTCGCAGCCGCGAAGGCACCTTGAACCGGGCGCGGCCTACCGTGATCCGGATGCGCGGCGTGTCCTGCAGCGGTGCCAGGGAACGCGCGTGGATGGGTTGGCATTGCGAGAAGAGGAAGGGCTCCTTGCCGGCCGTCTGCGGCGGCTCGAGCCATTGCAGCGCGCTCGCCGTGGGAGAGGTGGCGTACCGGATGCGCAACCCGCGCGCGCCGTCCGGCAGGTTCACGCGCAGCCGCGCTCCGAGGATCGGATCGCCCGCCGCGAGCTCGTAGCGCAATGGCGCGCCCTCGAGCGCCGTCACCGCCTCGATGCGCAGCTCCCTGGTGTCGAGGTCGATCGCCCCGCCGCCGGGCTCGCCGAAGCGCAGCGTGACCTCGCCCTCGAGCGTGCGGTGCTGGAAATCGGCGCGCAGCGCCAGGTCGATGGCGCGCGTCTGCGGTTGGTCGCTGTCGGCGTAGCTATGCGGATCGAGGCGCACGCAGGACATCTAGCATGCGCAGCATGATCTACGTGCGCCTGCGCGCGTCGGCGAGCCAGTGGATCAACCGGATCACCTCGCCGGTATCCGCGACCAGCCAGCGCGCGTTCGTGCCGGTCCGGGGGGGAGGACCGACGTGAACCGTGATGGCGCTCCTCCGGTTCAGGATCTCGAACGCCTCCTCGTTCGCTTCGCCGGCACCGACGTAGACCGGGAGCGCGCCGCGCATGCCGGCGAGCAGCCCGAGGACCGCGCGCCACATCGCGGCGCCCGGCGGAAGAGCTTCGAGGGAATCGTCGGTGTGGCGCAGCTCCAGCTCCTCGGCCGCGACGAGCTTGCCGAATTCCTCGGCGGCGGCGACTCGCGCCTGCGGCTCCGCATGCCTGAGATGAAGCACCAGCGACCAGGTCCGATCCTCGACGGCGATGCCCGGCGCCTGAAGGATCGGCAGCCGCGAGCACGCGCGCCGGAGCTTCTGCACGGCCTTCTCCGCCAGCTCGAGGTCCGGCTCGGTCACCATGCGCAAGCCATAGGCCTGCACGTCCGTCCCATGCACACCCACGTAAGCGAGGCGGTGCAACCGCAGCCGCCGCTGCATCGTCTCCACCTTGCGCGCAGAGAGCACGGCCCCGCGCGTTCTCGTCGCCGCGCACAGGCGGATGAGCGCCGCCCTCGCTGCCGGATTGGTCCTCAGGTGTCCGTGTGACGCGCGCTGCGAGAGCGCTGTATCGAAGGAGAAGAAACCGTAGAGCGAGTCGGCCTCGGCGATCCGCTCGCGCAGACTGTCCGCTTCCGACCACAGTGGCCGGACCGCTCCAGTACGCCCCAGCTCCGAGTTCCGCACACGCCCCCCTCGCCCGAGACAGCCCCTTGGAATGAAAGCTGTGCATGGGTGGGAGGAGATGGGAGGTGGCGACCGCGCACATTGCGCCCGCGCACGAGAGTGCGCGGAACTGTACAACGTGATCGGTCTCAGGACGCGGCTCAGACGTAAACAAGCGGGTAGCCGCCCGCTTCGAGCACGGCCGGAACGATCGCCTCCCGCACTTCCGCGCCGTTCACCGGCGTGAACCTGTGCAACCTGCCGAGCTGCTCCAACTGCGCTTCCAACTCGTCCGCAGGCACGACGGAGCAAATCGCCGTGCGCGCCCGATCGAACACCCGCTCCCTGCTCTCCATGCAGAAAAACCGGCAGAGCGCGTCGCGCAGCTCGGCGCGGTCGCCGCTCGCCAGCGTCCGCCCGAGGACGGAATCCATCGCGTACACCTCGATGGCATTGTCCGCCAGCGCCGCGAGGACCTCCTGCCGCTGCTGGAGCGCGGGCCCGAGCATCGCCGCCCACTTTGCGGCGAAGACGAACTGGCGCTTGGCCATCTCCGCGCCCCGCCGTTCGGGGGCGAGCCTGCCCATCGGCGCAGGGAAGTGGCGCGGGTCGGCCAGCTCCTGCTCGAGGCGCATCACCGCCTCCATCAGCGGCATTTCGCCCTTCATCGCGCGCTTGAAGATCATCCCCGGGATCAACAGCCGGTTGATCTCGTTGGTACCCTCGAAGATCCGGTTGACGCGGTTGTCGCGATAGGCGCGCTCGATGGGGTAGTCGGTGACGAAGCCGTTGCCGCCGTGGATCTGCAGCATGTCGTCGATGATCTGGAACATCCACTCCGAGCCCGCCACCTTCATGATGCTCGCCTCGATCGCGTACTCCTCGATCGCGGCCATCACCTCGCCGGGGTCACTGCGGCCGCCGATCGCCTCGTCGATGGCGCCGGCGGCCCGGTACGTCATGCTCTCGCTCGCGTAGATCTGCGCGGCCGCCCGGGCGAGCTTCTCGCGAATCAAGGCGAACTGCGCGATGCTCTTGCCGAACTGCTTGCGCTGCGCCGCGTAGTCGACGCCGCAGCGGAGCGACCATTTCATGCCGCCGACGGCGAACGCGGCCAGCTTGAGCCGGCCGACGTTGAGGATGTTGAAGGCGATCTTGTGGCCTTTGCCGATCTCGCCGAGCACGTTCTCCAGCGGAATCCTGGCGTCGTCGAAGATCAGCGGGGTGGTCGAGCTGCCGCGCAGCCCGAGCTTGTGCTCCTCGCGGCCGGTGGTGAACCCGGGCGTGCCGCGCTCGACGATGAAGGCGGTGAACTTGTCCCCGTCTACCTTGAGGAACACCACGTAGACGTCGGCGAAGCCGCCGTTGGTGATCCACATCTTTCCGCCGTTGACCAGGTAATGCGTTCCGTCTTCCGAGAGGCGAGCCACCGTCTTCGCACCGAGGGCATCCGAGCCGCTGCCGGCCTCGCTCAACGCGTACGCCGCCACCTTCCGGCCGGCGGCCAGGTCCGGCAGGTATCGCGCCTTCTGCGCGGGCGTCCCGAAGAAGGCGATGGGCAACGTGCCGATGCCGGTGTGCGCGCCGAACGTGGTTGCCCAGGAACCGTCGCCTGCCTGCGACTCCGCCACCAGCATGGAGGTGACCTTGTCGAGGCCGAGCCCGCCGAACTCCTCGCCGACGTCGACGCCGAGCAGCCCGAGCTCGCCCGCCTTGGCGATCAGATCGCGCAGGACCTGGTAGTCGTGGTCCGCGAACCGCTCCCGCTTCTCGACGACTTCGCTGCGCGTGAACTCGATCGCGGTGCGGAAGAACTGCCGCTGCTCGGCCGAGAATTGCTCCGGCGTCACGAAGCGCCGCGCACCGACCGGCTGGAAGAGAAACGAGCCGCCGCGGTCCGACACCTCGGTGGCGGGAGCCAGATCGTGCGCCTGCTCGGCCATGCAGTCCTCCGTAACGCAGCGCATCGTTGACCGTCGCATTTTTGACGCCCTGCGCAATTCAATTGTGCATCCCTGCGTCGGAGTGCAAGGGTCCGGGGGGGCGCAAGGACCTCCGCCCGCCTTGCAATACAGTGTTGCCGTGCGGTAGCGAGGGACCGGAGATGGCGACCAAGAGTCACGAGCCGGTCATCGGCGACGGCAGCCTGCACATCGGCGACCGCGTCGTGTATCCGAATCAGGGAATCTGCCGGATCACGGGCGTGGAGACCAAGCAGATCGCCGGACAGAACTGGGAAGTAGTGACGTTGTCGCGCGAGGAGGACGGCGCGACCGTGATGGTGCCCAAGGGCAAGGTGATGGGCATCGGGCTGCGCAAGGTCGCCGACGTCGCGGCCATCGATCGTGTCTTCGACGAGCTGGCGATTCCGAACACCGATCCACAGCTGGACTGGAAGGTGCGCCACCGCGAGAACGCGGACCGGATGACCGGCGGCGGCTTGTTCGGCACCGTGGAAGTCCTCAAGGGGTTGCATGCGCTCTCGCGCGTGCGGCCGCTGCCGCAGAAGGAGCGCGAGCTGTACGACAATGCGCGCCACCTGCTAGTCGGTGAGATCGCGGCGGCGATGAACATCCCGCTGCACGTGGCCGAGGACAATCTCGACTATGCGCTCTGGCCACCGTCCGGCATGACGCGCAAGGGAAGGCCGCTGCCTGCGGCGACCCTCGGTCCGCCCTCACCCGCGCGGCCCGCGACGGAAGAGGACCTCGGCTTCGAGGACGAGGAGTTGGGCGGCGCCGTGGTAGCGGCCGCGCCGGCGGCCGACGAGTCGGACGAAGAGGAGAAGCAGCCTGCCGCACCGGCGGCGCCGCACAAACCGGCGCCGGAGAAGGAGAAGTCGAAGCCGCCCCACAAGGCGGCGAAGCCGGCGGCGGCCAGGAAGGCGAGGCCCGCGCCCCCGAAGAAAGCGGCCCCGCCGAAGAAGGCTGCCCCGAAAAAATCCGCTGCGGCGAAGAAGGCGTCCAGGAAGCCCGCCGGCAAGACGAAAGCGAAGGGGAAGCGATGATCCGGATCGTGACCCTGTCGGAGTTCCCGCCCGACGTGATCGATTTCGTCACCCGCCGGCTCCACGCGGCGTACGGCATGGGCTGCGAGCTCGAAGGGGAAGGCGAGATTCCGGCGGATGCGCTCGACGACGAGCAGTCGGCGTACGACGCCGTCAAGGTCGTCGACGAGATGGACGACGACGTCACGCTCTACGCCGACGACAAGATCCTCTATCTCACGACCGAAGCGCTGACGGCGCCGCCGGGTCCGATGGGGCGCGGGCCGGTCGATGGGTACGCGCAGTACGGCGGCGGCAAGGCGCTCGCGACCGCGCACGGCCTCGCCGACAAGGGCGTGCCGCTCGAGGTCGGGCTCGCGAAGCGGGCGGCGCATTACGTCGGCCACCTCTGGGACCTGCACCATTGCTTCGATCCGCGCTGCGCCATGCACCCCGGATGGTCGCCAGGCTTCGCCGCCTACCCGGAAGTCGCGCTCTGTCTCTTCGACCGCGAGAAGAGCGAGCGGAAGATCAAGCTTGGTTCTTCGTAGGGCGGTCTTCGTCGCGCTGATCGCGCTCGGCGCGGGATCGCTCCTCTTCGATCTGACGTTGGGGTTTCGCCTGCCGTCCGACGCGGACTGGGCGGAAGCGGCCGGAGCGTTGCGCGCGCGGGCGCAAGCGGGCGACGCGGTCCAGATCTGGCCGGTCTGGGCGGAACGTGCCCGGCTGTTCGTCGACGTGGCGCCGGTGCTCGCCGAGGAGGACCTCGGGCACGCGGACTACCTGGAGGTGCGGCGGCTCTGGCTGCTCTCGCTCCCGCGCACGCCGTTCTTCCGCGCTCCGGGCCCCGCCCTGCGCGCGCGTGGCGCCACCCCCGATGGTGAAGAACAACGCTTCGGGGCGCTGGCCCTGCAGGCGTGGGATCTGCACGCGGCTACGCTCGCGGCCGACCTCACCCGCTCCTCCGAGCAGCATGAGGTCGACTACGTCGCGCGCCGTTGCGTGCAGGTTCCGGTCGGCGGCCGCCTCGCGGCCCGGGGCACTGCGGGCACGACCCTTCACCTGCGCGCGGGCGTCATCGGCGAGCGGGCCTACGAGGCCGATCGGCTGCCGATCGAGGTGCAGGTGTTCGCCGACGGCGTTCCGCTCGGTACCCTGGAGGTCGCGCGCACGGTGCGCGACGGCAGCGGGTGGCAGCGTCTCGATGTCGCGATCCCGGCCGGCGCTTCCGAGCGCGAGTTCCTCTTCGCCGTGTCCTCGACCGATCGGGCCCGCCCGTTCTGCCTGCAGGCCTGGACCTCGCGATGACGGACAAGGCGCTGGCGCGAACGCTCGGATTCCTCACCGCTGCCGCGATGGCGGTGACCCAGGCGCCGGTCGGCTTCGTGCGCGACGAAGGCTATTACTTCGCGGCCGCGCAGCGCTACGAGGCCTGGCTCCGGCTGCTCTTGCATGCCCCGCTACAGGCCGTCGCGCAGACGGAACAGTACTGGTCGTACAACTTCGAGCATCCCGGCCTGACCAAGCTGCTGTTCGCTGCGTCGCACCTGGTGTTCACGACCTGGCTGGGGATCCTGCCGGACACGCTCGCATGGCGGCTGCCGGCGTTCGCCTTCGCCGGGCTACTCAGCTACTGGCTCTGCCTGCTCGGGCTGTCGCGGTCTCGCGCCGCCGGCGTGCTCGCACCGCTCCTCTTCTGGTGCTCGGAGCGGACGTTCTTCCACGGCCACCTCGCCTGCTTCGACGTCCCCATCTGCGCCATGTGGGCGGGCGTCGGCGTGGCCTGGCTGCGAGGCACCGGGCCGCGGCTGGCGGCGACGTACGGCCTCGCGCTCGCCGTCAAGCACAACGCCTGGTTCCTGCCCCCGGTGTTGCTCGTGCATGCGCTCCTGCTTCCGGGCGATCAGCGGACGGCGGGCCTGCGCAAGTTGCCGTGGCTCCTGCTCTCGCCCGCCGTGCTGTTCGTCTTCTGGCCGCTGCTCTGGCACGATCCTTCCCGGCACCTGCGCGACTGGATCGCCTTCCACACGCACCACGTGCACTACGCCTGGTGGTACTTCGGGCAGGTGCTGCGCGCGCCGCCCTTTCCCGCCGAGTACCCGCTGGTGCTCGACGCGATGGTGCTGCCGCTGCCGACCGTGGCGCTCCTCGCTGCCGCCGGGATCTCGCTTCTCGCCGGCTTCGCGCGGCGCCGGCTCGAATCCCAGCGCTTGCTCGAGCTCGGCCTCGCTGGCGCCGCGCTGCTGCCTTTCCTGCTCCGCACCACGCCGATCTTCGGTGGCATCAAGCACTGGCTCGCCTTCGTCGCCTTGCTGGCGCCCGAGGCGGCTTCCCTGATGGCGCGGGTCGCGCCGCAGCCGCGGCTGCTCGCGTCGGCGGCAATCGCCACGTTCGCCGCGGGGATCTGGCAGATCGCGCACGTCCATCCCTACGGCACCAGCGCCTACGGCGAGCTCTCGGGCGGCATTCCGGGCGCTGCGACGCTCGGCATGCAGCGGCAATATTGGTCGAACAACGTGACCGGCGTGCTGCCCTGGCTGAACGCCAATTGCCCGCCCGGAGCGCGGGTGTATTTCCACGAAGTGAACATCGAGAGCTACCGGACCTATCAGTTGGCCGGGATGCTGCGCGCAGACATCCGGTACGCGCCGAATCCTGCGCAGGCCGATTACGTCGCCCTGCAGTGGCACCGGGAGTTCCGCGACCGTGAGCCGGAAACCTGGAACGCATTCGGGAGCCGGCGGCCGGCGACCGGGCTCTACCTGGACGAAGTCCCACAAGTCATCGTCTACGCACGCCCGGGACTGCCGGGAGCGCCATAGCCGCGGCCGAAGGCGGCTTAGCGGCTACTGCTTTTAGACTGTACAGTCCGACAGCGATGAGCCGCTGGGACCACATCCTCGACCGCAAGCCGCAGGAGCTCAGGGACTACGTCCTCGACAAGGTGGCCGACCAGCTCGTCGACGACCTGCGCCGCTTCCCCCCGCGGATCGAGGAATGGCTCGACGACGCGCTGGAGGCGCGCTACGCCAACGTGCTCTCGCGGCTCGGCCGGCCCGAGCTGGATACATACCGTGTCGCCTGCGAGCTGGCGCGCGAGGAGATGCTGCGCGAGTACGAGCTGATCGACCGCTTCTGCCGCAGCGACGACTACCGGCGGCTCTTGTCAAACGAGCTCGAGCAGCAGACGGCGCACTTCATCACCCGCTACCTGGTCGATTCCGCGCTGGCATTCCAGGAGCATGCGCAGGGAAAGTTCCGCCGGCGCGACCTGGTCACGCTGATGGAGAAGGTCGAAGACCGGCTCCTGCGCGGCTACCGCTTGCGGCTCTGATTGTTCTTGCGCTTGCACTCGGCCGAGCGGTCGTGGGCCGCTTTTGCCGCAGGCGAGCTCTTGTGCGCCTGAACGACCTCGTCGAAGAACAGCAGCGCGTTCTGGCAATCGCCTTGCGCCTGGAACGACATCCCGATCTTCAGCAGCGCGTCGGGGACCTTGTCCGAGCCCTTGTACTCCTTGAGCACCTTCTGGAACTCGACGATGGCGTCGTTCCACTTCTTCTCCGCGTAGTACGTCTCCCCGAGCCAGTACTGCGCGTTCGCCGCCAGCTCGTCCTTCGGATAGCGGTTCATGAAGTCCTGGAACAGATCGCGCGCCTTCGCCGCCTGCCCCTGATCGAGCCGCTGGCGGGCGAGGTTGTACAGGGGACCTCGATCCGTCGGGTGCTCGGCTTCCTTTTGCCGCTGCGCCATGAACTGCGTCGCCGCGTCGAGCGCCTTCTGGTTCTCCTGCGAGGTCTTCTCCAGCGCGTCGAAGCGGTGCTGCAGTACCTCGATCTGGCCGCGCACCGACGAGAGGTCGTTCTGCGCTTTTTCCACATCCACGGCGAGGTCGGCGCCGCTCTTGCGGGCGGCGCGCGAGAGCTGGTCGAGCGCGTCCTGCAGTGCTTTCGCGCGCTGCTGGTCCTTCTGGCGGTCGGCCGAGGTCGCGTCCACCTCCTTCTTCAGATCCGTCCGCAGCGCCGCGATGTCCGCGCGCATCTGCTCGCCCTCCTGCGCCGTGGTGACGCAGGCAACGCTGCAGAGCGCGATGAGAAGCAGTCTCTTCATTCAGGGCTCCGGCGCGATCTCGGCGCGGCGGTTCTTCGCCCACGCCGCCTCGTCATGTCCAGGGTTTGCGGGCCGTTCCTTCCCATAGCTGATGGCCTTGAGCTTTCCCAGCTCGGCGCCGAGCTGGGCCAGGTAGCGGCGGACCGCCTCGGCGCGGCGCTCACCGAGGGCGAGGTTGTACTCGGTGGTGCCGCGCTCGTCGGTGTGCCCGGCGACCACCACCCTGCGGAACTGCACGCGGCGCAGGCACTGGAACGCGTCATCGAGCAGTTTGCGCGCCTCCGGCGAGAGGGTAGCGTCGTCATAACCGAAGTAGACCGGTTTCAGGCTGCAATCGCCGATCCGCTTCGCTTCTTCCTGGGACTTGCAGACGCGGTCGACGCAGGCCTTTCCCTTCGGGCAGTCCGCATCTCCCGTGCAACGCTCCTCCGCGGCGCAGCGGCCCTGCAAGCATCTGGCTCCGCCCGGGCAATCGGCGTCGGAGGCGCACTCCGGGGCGCACCTGCCCTCAGCGCACTTCATCCCCGGTCCGCAGTCCTCGTTCTTCGCGCATTGGGGCTTCGCCACGCAGATCGCGTCGCGGCAGACCGGACGGTCGGGGTGCGAGGCGCAGTTGGAATCGTCGCGGCACTCCTTGCAGAAGCCGTTGATGCAGACCTGTCCGTGCTCCGCGCAGTCCCCGTCCGTCTTGCACTCCGGGTACTGGACGCGGCCCGGGCACGCGGCCATCGCCAGCGCGAAGCACACCAGGACGATCGGGCGCATCGGCCGCACCTAACCGCGCTCGCTCAGGGTGTCAAGAAGGGCGAGCTTCGCGCCGCGGCGCAGGCGCTTCAGCTCGTGCTCGCGGCGCAGTGCTGCGGAACGGCTGCGGGCCGGCTCGGCATGCAGGAGCGTGAGCGGCGCGCGGCCGCGCGTGTAGCGGGCACCGCAGCCGCGCGCATGCGCGGCCATGCGCTTCTGCAGATCGGTGGTAATCCCCGTGTAGAGCGTGCCGTCGGCACAGCGCAGCAGATAGACGCACCACATCGCGGGCGCAGGATGGCGGCAGGCCCCGGCCGGGGCAAGTTTCTCGTCTTCGTTTGCATGGACGCAGGGGCCCCCGCTGTTGCATGCTTCGCGCGATCCGATGGCTTCTCCTCCCAAGCGTCCCGACGCCGCTTCCGGCGGCACCCTGATCGACGGCGAGGATGACGCCTCCTCGCGACCGCAGGCTCCCGTGGACGGCGACGGCCCCGGGTCGACAGCGGTGGTGCGGGTCGATCGGGTCGGATCCAGATCGGCTCCGCTGCCGCCGAGCCGGCGCGCGGAAACGGCGCCTGCCGCGCCGAAGAAGGGCCTTCAGATCTCGCTGCCGGTGGATGAGCCCGCCGCGCCGCCGCCGCCGAAAAGGCCGCTGCCGCCGGCAGGAAAGCCGGGGCGCCGCGGCGCATGGTGGGACGAGAAACAAGAGAGGCAACCCGAGCCGGACCCCGACGACCTTCCGGGCCGCACCGCGCCCGTGCAGACCGCGGAACCGGAGCCCGAGCCGGAGGTCGAGCCATACCGCCCGGTTCCCGCGGACGACTACCAGGGCCACGTTCCGGCCGGGCCGCCCCGCTGGAAGATCGTCCTGCGCCGCGCTGCCTGGACGGCTGGGGCGCTGGCCGTGGCGGGCATCCTCGCCGTGCTCGCCGGATATATCTACATCTCGCGCGAGACCCCGACGTTCGATTCCGTCCGCGACTACCACCCGTTCGTCGCCAGCAAGGTGGTGGCCGCCGACGGCACCCTGGTCGGCCAGTTCTACCGGGAACGCCGCACGGTGGTGAAGATGGACCAGATCCCGCGCGTGCTCGTGCAGGCCGTGATCAGCGCGGAGGACAAGGACTTCTACAAGCACCCGGGCTTCAACTTCTTTGCGCTGGCGCGCGCCGCGTTGATCGACGCGGTGAGCGGCCGCAAGCGCCTCGGCGCTTCCACCATCACACAGCAGGTGGTGAAGAACTTCTTCCTCAGCCCGGAGAAGCGCTGGAAGCGCAAGCTGAAGGAGATCCTGCTGGCGTCGCGCCTCGAGCACAATCTCTCCAAGGACGACATCCTCTTCCTCTATCTGAACCACATCAATTTCGGCAAAGCGCACTACGGCGTCGAGGAGGCCTCGCTCTACTACTTCAACAAGCACGTGCAGGACATCGATCTGGGGGAAGCCGCGATGCTCGCGGGACTGCCCCAGAACCCGTCGCGCATCAATCCGCGCCGCCATCCGGATCGCGCGAAGAAGCGGCAGATCTACGTGCTCGATCGCATGCAGGCCAATCGCTTCATCTCGCGTGAGGACCGCGACCGGGAGGTGGAGAAGCCCATCGTGCTTCCTCCGCCTCCGCCGGAGCCGCCCGGCGCCTGGTACGTCGACGAAGTGCGCCGCCAGCTCGTGGCGCAGTTCGGGGATGCGGCCGTCGATACCGCGGGCATGACCGTGGAAGTGGCGATGGATCCGCGGCTGCAAGACGCGGCGGAGGTGGCGCTGCGGGAAAACCTGCGCGCCATCGACAAACGGCAGGGTTGGCGGGGGCCGGAGGTAAGGCTGGGGCCGGAGCGTCTCGACACGTACCGCACTGCCCTCGCACGGCGGCTCTCCTCCATCGCGCAAACCCCAGACCAGGCCTGGGTCCTCGACCTGGAAGGGATCTACACCGCGGCCGTCCGCCGGAGCGCGAGCAAGCCGCCCAAGAAGCGCGCCGACGAGACGGAGGACGCCGACACCGCCGCCGACGCCGCGGCCGGCGCGCTGGAGGGCAGCGTGCCGCCCGACGTGCTCGCCCGCGCCGCGAAAGCGCGGCCGCTCGCCCCGAACGAGATCTATTCTGGGCTGGTCACCAGCGTGGGACGCGCCGATGCGGTCGTGGAGCTGGCGCCGGGGATCGCGGGCAACGTCCCCTTCTCCACCATGGCCTGGGCGCGCCCCTTCAAGCCGGAGCGCGCGACACCGCCGCCCAGGGCCCCCGGTGACGTGCTCGCCGTCGGCGACGTGGTCGCGGTGCGCGTCGCGCATCTGCAGACGCAGCGAACCTCCGCGGGCACGCGCGTGCAGCGGCTGGAGCTGGCGCTCGAGCAGACGCCAAAAGTCGAGGGCGCTTTCGTAGCCATGGATCTGAAGACGCGCGGCGTGCTCGCGCTGGCGGGCGGCTACGACGTCGCGCTCTCGTCGTTCAACCGCGCCACGCAGGCCCGACGGCAGCCGGGGTCTTCGTTCAAGCCGTTCCTCTACGCGGCAGCGATCGACACCGGCAAGTACACACCGATCACCCGGGTCGACGATTCGCCGGAAGTGATCACCGATCCCTGGACGGGCAAGGCCTGGAAGCCGCAAAACTTCGAGAAGGACGAGTTCGACGGCCCGATCACGCTGCGCAAGGCGCTCGCGGCCTCGAAGAACACGGTGGCGGTCAAGCTCCTGCTCGACGTCGGCCTGGACAGGGTGCGGGGGGCGGCGAAAGCGGCGGGCCTGTCGAGCGAGATCCCGCAGAGCTACACGGCGGCGCTGGGAACGGGAGAAGTCGGCGTGCTCGAACAGATCAACGCGTTTGCAACGCTCGCATCGGAAGGCCGCCACGGCGAGCCCGTGCTCATCCGCAAGGTGCTCTCCCGCGATGGCAACACGCTGCTCTCCGACGAACCGAAGCCCGAAGAGACGATGAAGCCGGAGGTCGCGTACATCGTCGCCGACATGATGCGGTCCGTGATCGAGGATCCGTCCGGAACCGCGCATTCGCTGAGCGCGCTCGGCCGGCCCGCCGCGGGCAAGACCGGCACCGCCAACGAGCATCGCGACGCCTGGTTCATCGGATTCACGCCCTCGCTGCTCGCGGGCGGCTGGGTGGGATTCGACACGCACGAGATGCTCGGCCCCTACGAGACCGGCGGGCACGCGGCGGGTCCGATGTGGCTGCAGTGGATGCGCGCGGCGACCGCCGGGCAGCCGCTGGAGGAATGGCCGGCTCCTCCGCCCGGCGTCGTCCAGGTGCAGATCAACCGGAACACCCGCTGCCTGAGCGGGAGCGGCGATCCGTACGCCGCTGCGGAGGTCTTCATGGCGGGCAGCGAGCCGACCCAGGCCTGCGGGGACCAGCAGCAGCCGGATCAGGAGGACTGGTACCAGACGCCCCGCTGACGGTCTTCGCGGTGGCCACCGGTGCCGCAGTGGTGTAGTCCAGCGCCATGGACGACATCTTCCAGCGGACGCTGCAGTTGTCCCTGCCCGCCGTGGGCATCGCCTTCCGCGACTCGCCTCCGGACGGTGTGCCGCATGCGGCCGCCGGGCCGGCCAGTTGCAGCTACTGGAAGCGCGCCGCCGACGGCGATGTCTTCTGGACGGACGCCGGCGATCACCAGGGCTGCCCGATCGGCGCGCATACGCACGGCGTGCAGATGAGCGAGGCCAAGCGGCAGGAGCTGATGGGACTGGTCGGGACCATGGTCGAGCTCGGCTACGTCCGGATGGACGAGGTGCAGTCGATCCCGCAGCGCAAGGCGCCGTTGCTGGTCGCCGTCTATGCTCCGCTCGCGAAGATGCCCTGCCCGCCGGATCTGGTGCTCGTCCGCGGGACCACGGCGCAGATGATGGTGGTCGTCGAGGCCGCGCAGTCCGCCGGCGTCGCACCCGAGGCGCCGGCGATGGGGCGGCCGACCTGCGCGGCGTTGCCGCAGGCGCTCGACTCCCGCAGACCAGCGGTGAGCCTGGGGTGCACCGGCAATCGCGTCTACACCGGGCTCGCGGAGGGCGAGGGTTATGTCGCGATCCCGGCGGCGGCGCTGCAGGCGGTCAGCTCGCGGCTGGAACCACTCGCGCGCGCGAACGCGGAGCTGGAGAAGTTCCACCGCGCCCGCCTGTAGGCCTTCGCTCTACCGGATCGCCGACGCCCTGATCGCCGCCTTGCCTTCCTTCTCGTAGACCGAGAAGCGCACGCCCTTGCAGTTGTGCTTCGCCACCAGATCCGCCCGGTTCTTCTTCAGCTTGGCGGCGAATTTCTCGAACGAGATCCGGTCGGCAGGCTCCCCGAGCTGCGCCTTGAGCTCGCAGAACCGGTCGAACGTCTCGCGCCAGTGCTCCTCATCGGGATCGCTCTCTTCCGCAACTGGAAGGGAGAAGTCCTGCATGGTGACGGCCGCTGCGTTTCCGTGCTGGGCGGCGACCTCCTCGTCCCGCTCGCGCAGCTTCTCGATCAGGGCCGCGCCCACCGGTTCGACGCGGGTCGGTTCGTCGCCGGGAAAGGGCTCTGCTGCCGGTTCGTTCGCCGCGAGCTGCAGCGCTCCGTTGGATGCGTCCGCTGCCTTTCCTGCAACTCCAGGCGGCGCCGGGATTTCCCAGTCCGGCACGGACGCCGCCGGATCCGGCGCCGCCACGGACTCGGCGGAAATGGGTTCCCCCCACACCGCCGGTTCGGATGCAGTCTGCGGGTCGGGCTCCGGATGCGCTTCGGCGACCTCGAGGTCGCTGCGCGGTGGCAGATCCGGATCGAGCGATTCCGCGGCGGGAGCAGGCGCGAGAGCGGCACGCGCCTCTGCGGCGTCGGTCCCGGGCAGCGGAGTCATCCGCGGCGCGCGGCGCGGCGGGCTGACGACGCCGTCCTCCGGTTCGAACTTCGGAGGCGGCGTGAACACTTGCTGGACCACCGGCGCCGGCGTGCGCGCGACAAGTCCCCAGATGAAACCAAAGAACAGGAACACGGCCAGACCGGCTGCATAGAAAGCCTGGTAGCGCCCGAGCCAGGCCAGGTAGGGCGAGGCAGGCACCGTCAGTGCAGCCTGCACTCCGCCGTCGAGCGGCAGCAGGGCTCCGCGCACGGCGTAATGCGATGCACCGCGCGGCAGCTCGCCGGAAAGATTGGTGCCCACGAACGGCAGGCGGATCTGGAGCACGCCGTATCCGGGGCCAGGCGCCGCCACCCACCGCGTCAGCCGGGCGCGATCCTCGCCCTGCGGGAGCGAGCTGGCCAGGATGTGGCCGGCCTGGATCAGCGTCACGTCGGCGTCGACCTGGCTCTTCAGCTGCGCGGCGAACCGGTCGTCGACGAGCGTTCCGACGACCGCCGCCGCGGCGCCGCCGGGAACACGAGAGGCGGCGAACCGGTAGACCGCGGCGTCGAACGTCGCGAACGTGGGCACCGCGACTCCTCCGTTCGCGGCCTGCGAGAGCGGGAGCCGGGCAGGATCCTCCAATACCTGGACGGGCCGGGCCCGCCTGGACACGATCGCGCCGTGCGAGTTCACGACCGCGAACAGGTCCGGCTCCGGAGAGAGCACCGCTCCTGCAGCGCGCAGGGCGCGCTCGTCTGGCCGCGCCGCCGACTGCCCATCTCCGCCGCGCACGGCCTCGATCAGGTCCGGCATCATGGCGACGGCGCGTGGCGCGAGACGGGCGTCGAGCAGGTCGAGTTGGCCCCGCAAGGCGTTGCTCGCGGCGGCGACCCGCGCCCGCATGGTGTCCTCTCCGGTCTGGGCGATGCTCAGCGAGACCCGGGCCAGGTTGAGCGCGAGGGCGACCGCAACCACAACCGTGAAGATCCAGATCCGGGCTCTCATCGATCAACTGCTATCGCCACTTCCCAGTGCGGTCAAACATTGGTTCAGGCGCTCGAATCGGCCTCTTCCACGTCGTTTTTGCTGATCTCGCGGAGGACGGAAACCGCATAACTTCCCTTGGGCAAGGCGAATGAGACGACCAGCGCGTCGTCGCCGGCGGGCTCCACCCGGAGGTCGTTTGGCGCGATGCGGTACGGTCTGCGCGCGCCCTGCATCTCCTCGCCCGCCGACGCGAACGACCCTGGGTCGATGTGGGACTCGGCCAGCACCGCCTGTTCGCGGCGGGCAGCCTCGCCGCTGGATGCGAAGAGCGAATGTCCGGGCAGCGGCCCCGCCGGATCCAGCTCGCCCGAGAAGACGCGCGGAGCATCGGCGCGCGGATCCTCGCAGACGAACAGCCCCCCGGTGGCGCGCTTCTTCAGGACGTCGCCGTCGATGGCCGTCGCGAACAGGCCGTCGGCGATCCGCGCGGCCAGGCAGCGGTTGAACAGCTCCGACTGCAGCGCCGAGAGCGCGATGCGCCGCAGGAAGCGGTCGCGGATCGGGCGTTCGCCCAGCAGGATGGCGCGGCCGAGCTCGGCGTTGTCGCCGTACTTTCCGAACCGCTGGGGGCCGAAGAGATTGGCGACGCCGATCTCCGCCAGGCGCGCGCAGATCGCGCGGGCGCGCGCGATCCCCTCCGGAACGACGCCGCGGACGACGATGCGGAACCGGTTGCCGCGCAGGTGCCCGGGGCGAAGCTTGTTGCCATGCCGGGCGGCGGCCAGCACGCGGAATCCTCGCCCCTGCAGCCGGAGCGCCTCCTCCGGGGTTGCCTTGGAGAGGACGCTGATGCGCTGCACGCTGACGGCGCGCTTGTCCTTGAGGCCTGCGGTCCCTGCGTCGCGTTCGCGCGCTCCGAGATAGCGCGCGATCTCCGCTGCCACTTCCGGGGTCGTGCGGCCCCGCTTCTCCACCGTCAAGTAGAGGTGCTCCCCTGCTCCGGACGGCTCGTACAGCGGCAGCTCCTCGACGTAGAAGTCGTCCTCCGCGACGCGGACCAGCCCCGACGTGCCCGGCAGTTCCGGCGTCAGCAGGGGAACCGGCCGCTGCGCGATCTGCATCGCCTGCATATCGACGACAGCTCTCAGTCTTTGTCCCAGCCGCCTTTGTTCCGCTGCCACTCGTCCTCGTCCTGCGTGGAGAAGACGAGAAAATCGAGCTTCACCGGCAGCGTGAACTGCCGGCCATTGAAGAACACCGTCGGTGTCGACTGCACGCCGGCGGCGACGCCTTCTTTCTTGTGCCGGTCGACGACGGCGTCGAATCGCCCCGCATAAGCCTGGCGCAGCATGGCGTCGCCGTCGAGTCCGAGCTGCCGCGCGAACGACTTCAGCTCGGAGTCGCCGAGCTCCTCCTGGTGCGTGAACAGCAGATCGCTCATCTCCCAGAACTTGCCCTGCTGCCGCGCGTACTCGGCGCAGGCCGACGCGATCGGCGCGCGCGGATGTCCGGGAAGCGGGAAGTACTTGAAGCAGAGGCGCACCTTGCCGGGGAGCGCGCGCACCGTCTCGCTCAGCGGCTTCGCCGCCGAGGCGCAGTGCGGACACTGGTAGTCGGAGTACTCGACGATGGCGACCGGCGCCTTCGCCTCGCCGAGCTGTGCGCAGTCCTGATCGAGCAGCTTCTGCCGCTTCTCCTTGGCGAAGCCCGCGTAGTACCGCTCGACCATGTCGATGACCGCGGACGTCGACGACCCTTCCAGCAGCAGCGCCTTGACCAGCTCGGCCATGCGCGGCGCGTGCTTGTCGGTCACGTTCGCGGCGAGGCAGCGCGCCAGCGTGTCGTTGCAGCCGGCGTATCCGAAGGTATCGCCGGCGACCTCGAGGAACTGCGCGCGCTGCTGATCGGTCAGGGCACGCAGATCGGCGCGCGGGAGGATCTGGCGCGCGCGTTCTTCCGAGAGCCCGGCCTGCGCGAGGAGCGCCGCGATGAGGAGCAGCGGTGGCATCGGGGGCGGGACCATAGCAGGGGAGGCGCTCAGGGTGGCGGAGGAATGCCCTCCGGTGGCGGCCTTCTCAGCCCGAGAAGGGCGCGGACGTCTGGCCGGCGGCGAAGCGACTTGAAGTCCTGGTCGTTGCGCCCGAGGACCTGCACGCGCGCGGGATCGACGGACGCTGCGCGCGCGAGCAGCTCCACGGCCTCTTCCGCGCGACCGGTGAGCGCGGCCGCCGCCGCCGCGTTGTAGAGACCGTCGACATACGAGGGGTCCGCGGCGATGGAGCGGCCGAACTCGCGGCGCGCCGCGTCCAGCTCCCCAGCGGCGTAATCCTCGAGCCCGTGCGCGTTGTGCAGCTGCGCTTCGCCTCGCGCGAGCATTGCCCGGTGCAGACCCACCGTACGCCGCAACGGGTCCGCCCTCACCGATCCCGCCAGCAGCCACGCCACGCCGTCCTGGAGGAAGAGCTGCGGCCCCACGACGTCGCCGGTCATCAGGACCCGGGCGAGCTCGATCCCGTCACCGCCGAGGCCATCGGAGAGCAGCAGCAGCAGCGCCGGCGGATCCGCCATCGGCGATACGCGGAGCGCCAGCGGCAGCGCCCCGGCCCCGGCCGCTCCCCTGATGTGCCAGAGCCCGCTCCCAGGTTCCGGCTCCGCGGGTAGGCGCGGTGCATACCCGAGCTGCGCCGCGCGCAACATCGCCTCCGGCCACTCGACGGCAACGATCGCCGCCAAGACAGGCTGGGGCCGCCCCGCCACCGATCGCAGCTTCTGCGCCACGATCCGCGCCCGGTCGATCGAAGCCACGAGCAGGGTCGGGGGACACAATACGCAACTCGCCGTGCCAACGGCGCTGGCATGAGGAGTTGCGTATTGTGTCCCCAAGCCGGCCAAGCCGGCGAAGATGCGCAATTCGAGGTGGGGCTCGCTGCCGTCGGCTTCCACCAGCTCGGCCACTGCGGCGTCGCCCTGCGGCGACAGCCCGAGCAGCGCTTGCTCGTGCACGACCGGGCGCCCGGCAGCCCGCTCCGGAAACGTCGGCGGCATGCGCCACTCTGCGCACCCGAGGACGCAGAGCAGCAGCGCGAGAGGGCGCATCGCCGTCTTCTACCTTAGAATGCCCGGTCCGATGCGCTGGCCCCTGCTCGAACCCGTCCGCACCCGGCTCGCCGACGAGCAAGGAACGCTGCGCAAGCAGGCGGCCACCCGCGTCGCGCTCTGCTACCCGAGCCCGTATCACGTCGGCATGAGCTCGCTCGGCTTCCAGACCATCTATCGCGAGATCCACGCGCACGACGACGCCTCGGCGGAGCGGGCGTTCCTTCCCGACGACGTACAGGCCTGGCGCGAGGCGCGCGTTCCGATCTGCACCTACGAGTCGCAGCAGCCCGTCGCCGGTTTTTCCTGCCTCGCTTTTTCCGTCAGCTACGAGCTGGAGATCGCCGGCCTCTTCGACATGCTCGATCTGGCCGGGATCCCCATCCTGCGCGAGGACCGGGACGAGCGACACCCTCTGATCGTCTGCGGCGGGCCGCTGACGTTCTCCAATCCCGTCCCGCTCGCGCCCTTCGCAGACCTGATCGTGCTCGGCGAGGCGGAGGACCTGATCCACACGCTCTGCGACGCCCTCACCCTCCCCCGCCACGAGCTGCGGACGCGACTCTCCCGGCATCCGGGATTCTACCTTCCCGGTCTGTCCCCCTCCTGGCCGGGCATCGTGAGAGCGGAGGACGATCGGCTACCGGCCCGCTCGCAGATCCGGACGCCGCACACCGAGCTGCGCTCGATGTTCCTGATCGAGCCCGAGCGCGGCTGCTCCCGCGGGTGCACGTATTGCGTCATGCGCCGCACCACCAACGGTGGCATGCGCACCGTCGATCCGGAGCGGGTACTCGACCTGATCCCGGAAGATGCACGCCGCGTGGGCCTGGTGGGCGCGGCCGTCACCGATCATCCGCGCGTCGTCGAGCTGGTGCGCAAGCTCGTCGAAGACGGGCGCGAGGTCGGCATCTCCTCGCTGCGCGCCGACCGGCTCTGTGCGCGGCCCGAGCTCGTATCGCTGCTGGCCCAGTCCGGGGCAAAGACGCTCACCACGGCGGCTGACGGCGCGTCCGAGCGGCTGCGAAAAGCGCTCGACCGGCGCACCACCGCGGAGCAACTCCTTCGCGTCGCCGGGCTGGCCCGCCAGGGCGGGTTCCAGCGGCTCAAGCTCTATCTGATGGTTGGGCTGCCGGGCGAGGAGGATCGCGACCTGGACGAGCTGGCGGAGCTCGCGGGCGAGATCTCGCGCATCGTGCCCCTCAGCTTCGGATGCGCCCCGTTCGTCGCCAAGCGGAACACGCCGATGGATGGCGCGCCGTTCGTTCCCATCGAGGAGACGGAGCGCCGCGTAGCGTACCTGCGCGCGAGGTTGCGCGGGCGGGCCGAGGTGCGCCCTACCAGCCCACGCTGGGCCTGGGTGGAGTACATGCTGGCGCAGGGCGGCGAAGACGCCGGCCTCGCTGCCCTGGAGGCATGGCGGGCAGGCGGATCGTTCGCCGCCTGGAAGCGCGCCTTCCGCGAGCGTGGCGTGCGGCCGGCGCGCGGGCGGCGCGTGCAGGACGGACGCTTGCGGCTGCCCAGCCTCGCCGCCTGGCCGACGATCTAGCCGCTCCCGCACCGGAGGTGCGGGTATGCGGCTATGCTTGAGACTGTACAAGCCGACGGGAGGCGTTCTAGGTTCCCGCCCCGATGCCCGCCCTGCAGATCGGCTACCACGACCACTGCTTCGACGGCGTCGCCTCCGCGGCGACCTTCCTGCGCTTCTACCGCGACAAGCTGAAGCCGGGGTTGACCGACGTCGGCTTGCGCGGGCTCGCGCACCGGGCCGGCCACCTTTTCGACGCGGACGTCTTCTCCGGCGAGGAGAACGCGGTGGTGGACTTCCGCTTCTCCCCCGACCCGCGGCTCACCTGGTGGTTCGATCATCACCAGAGCGCCTTCGAGAGCGCCGACGACGAGGCGGTGTTCCGCGCCGACCGCAGCGGCCGCAAGTTCTGGGACCCGCAGGCGAAGAGTTGCACCCGCTTCCTCGCACGGATCGCGGAGGAGAAGTTCGGGTGGGATCCTTCGCCCCTGCGCGAGCTGATCGATTGGGCCGAGATCATCGATGGAGCGCTCTTTCCCTCCGCACAGATGGCGGTGGCGCTCGGCGACCCGCCGATGCAGCTGATGCTGCTGATCGAGGCGTCGAAGGATCCCGCGTTGCTTCCCCGGCTGATCCGCGAGCTGTCGCAACGCCCGCTCTCCGCGGTGCTGCGCGAGCCCTGGGTGACCGGGCCGCTGCAGCCGCTGCTCGAGCGACACCACGAGCTGGTGAGGCTCGTGACCGCGCGCATCCGTCTCGACCGCGGGGTGGCGACGTACGACCTCGCCGACCTGGACGTCGACAACGTGAACAAGTTCATCGCGTACGCGGCAGACGCCTCGACGCTCTACACCGTCTCCGTCTCGCGGGGGCCGAACCGGAGCAAGATCTCGCTCGGATCCAATCCATGGAAGCAGCAGCTGCGCCGGCACAACCTGGCACGGATCGCGGAGCGATACGGGGGCGGGGGGCACCCGGCGGTGGCGGCGATCTCGCTTCCGCCCGATCGCTTGCAGGAGGCCCGCGCCGCAGCCGCGACGATCGCCGACGAGCTCCGCCAGCCTACTTCGTCGTCTTGACTTCGGCCTGCGCTTCCTTCTTCGCTTCCGCGGGCCGGGGCAGGTATTCGAAATCGAGCTCCAGATTCACTTCGTCGGAAACCACAGCCCCGCCAGTCTCCAGCACCTTGTTCCAGGTCAGACCCCACAAGTATCTCCTTGAAGGGATCAGGCGATCTGCCAGAGCTTTACCACCGAGGCGGGATCTCCCCCCGAGGCCCGATGGGCCTCGAGCGCCCGCTCGGCGTACGTGCGGCCGGAGTCGACGATCTCGGACAGCGGATCGAGGTTCCTCGATTCGTCCAGACCCGAAACCTCTTGCCACCCTTTGAGGCCGCTTCGGGCGATCGCCAGCAGATCGCGCGAGAGATCGAGGGCAGTGGCTCCGCCGGGACCCTTCGCCCGCAGCGCGACGCGGGCGACGTCGGCCTGGAACTGGAGCAACTCGGAGAACGTCCAGGCGCGGGTCAGCTGCGCGGCGTCCTCGCTCGCGTTGCGGTCGTAGAGGATTCCCACCCACAGCGCCGGGAGCGCGATCATCAGGGGCAGCGGCACCATGTCCGCGCCGCGAAGCTCCAGGACGCGCTTGACGCGCACTTCGGGGAACAGCGTGCTCAGGTGATCGACCCAGTGCGACAGGGTGGGCTGGGACTTTTCGCCTGAGGCCAGCTGCCCGCTGGTGAGCCAGTCGCGAAATGTCTGCCCGCGCGCGTCCTGGTACGCGGTTCCGTTGCGGACGAAGAGCATGGGCACGTCGATGGCCCACTCGACGTACCGGCGATAACCCCAGCCGGGCTGCAGCATCTGCTCCAACAGTCCGCAGCGCGCAGCGTCGGTCTCGCGCCAGACCTGGTAGCGGAAATCGAGATAGCCGCAGTCGCGTCCATCGATGAGCGGGCTGTTCGCGAACATCGCGCTCACCACGGGCGACACGGCGGTGGCGGCGCGCACCTTGGAAGCGAGGTCGGCTTCATCGCTCCAGTCCAGATTCGCCTGCACGGTGGCGGTCATCAGCATCATGTCGAGCGCCAGCCGGCCTTTGTTCCCGAGAGACGACTTCATCGCCGCGTAGCGCCCCTTCGGCATCCAGGGAACCTGATCGCGCGTGCCGAAGGGCCGGTAGCCAGTCGCCAGCCAGGCGATGCCGCGCGAGTCCCGCTGCACCTGCGCCAGGTGGGCCTCGATCTCTCCCCGGATGTCGGCGAAGGAGCGCAGCGGGGCCCCGGACAGCTCCAGCTGGCCCCCCGGCTCCAGAGTCACCGAGGCGTCCTTCGAGAGGAGCGCGATCGGTTGTCCGTTTTCCTTGTGCCTGTGCTGCGAGCCCCCGGCCGAGCGGGCGATGGCGTCGAGCAAGGCCCGGATGCCGTCGGGGCCGTAATAAGGCACCGGCTCGTAGCGCGTCCCGCGAACGCCGATCTTTTCGTGCTCTACGCCGATCAGCCAGCGATCCGGCGGGCGCTCGGCGCCCTTCACGTAGGCGATCAGGTCGCCGATGCTGGTGACCGGATTTGAGAGACCGCCGAGGTCCAGGGACATGAATGAAAGGTGATGCCGGCCGCCCCGATTCGGAGCTTACGGGGACGGCTTCAGTTCGAATGCGGCCAGCTCCGGCCGGCCGGCGAAAGCCCTCTGCGCCGCCGCGACGATCTGCTCCTCGATCGTCCTGGCGCGTTGCACGGGATCGGCACCCCCGAGCTCGCCTTCCAGCTGGTCGCAGAGGGCAACCAGATGCCTGACGGTGGCGGCGTTGATCGCGTACTTGATCAGGTTCTGGGCGTATCCGTGCGCCTCCCGCGCCACGTGCCGGCCGAGCGCGAGGACCTCGCGGCCGTCCGCGGGAATGCGCTCCTGCGCCTTGAACACGGCCTGGAACGAAGGATTTGCGGGAAATTCCTTGCGGATGGCCGCCTGGAACTCCTCCACCTCGCGCTGGATGTCGCGGACCAGCACCTTCGCAGCGGCGCTGGCTGCTTTCGCCTGGGTCGCGCCGCGCAGCGCGACCTCGTAGCTCTCGATCGCCCGCGGCGGGAGGCCGGCCGCCTCCAATTCGACCTGGTGCTCGCGCGCGGCATCGAGGAGCCGCCGGTGCGGTTTCTTGCGCTCCCGGGCCTTGATCATACCTGCATCAAGTCCTTCTCTTTGGAGGCGATCACCTCGTCCACCTTCTTCACGCCGTTGTCGACTTCCGTCTGCAACTTCTCCATCGCCTTCTTGCCGTCGTCCTCGGTCAGCTCCCCTTCCTTGACCGCCTCCTCGATCATCTCCTTCGCGTCGCGACGTTCGTTGCGGATGGCGATCTTGTGCTCCTCGCCCTTGTGCTTGACGAGCTTGACGAACTCCCTGCGGCGCTCCTCGGTGAGGGGAGGAATCGGCACCCGGACCAGCTCCGCATCGGACTGGGCGTTGACTCCCAGCCCGGCGGCATTGATGGCCTTCTCGATCACCGGGATCATCGACTTCTCCCAAGGCTTGATCACGATCAGCCGCGGGTCGGCGACGGTGACATTGGAGACGTTGTTCAGCGGCGACATCTGCCCGTAGTAGTCGACGCGCACGCCCTCGAGGAGCGCGGGATTGGCGCGGCCGGTGCGCACCTTCGCCAGCTCGCGGCGCAGATCGTCCAGCGTCTTGTTGATGCGCTTGCGCAAGTCGTCCAGGACGTCCTCTGCCATGCCCATGGGACTCATGCCTCCTGCTGCTGCGGCGGCGGCTTGAGCGAGCCGACCAGCGTACCCACGTCCTCCCCCTGCACCACGCGGATGATGTTCCCGCGCTGGCCGAGATCGAACACGATGATGGGAAGCTCGTTGTCCATGCAGAGCGAGATCGCCGTCGAGTCCATCACCTTGAGGTTCTTTCGCAGCACTTCGATGTAGCTGAGCGTCTTGTAGCGCGTCGCCTTCGGATCCTTGACCGGATCGGCCGTGTAGATGCCGTCCACCTTGGTGGCCTTGAGGATCACCTCGGCGTGGATCTCCATCGCCCGCAGGCTCGCGGCGGTATCGGTGGTGAAGTAGGGGTTGCCGGTCCCGGCGGCGAAGATGACGACGCGGCCCTTTTCCAGGTGCCGGACCGCGCGCCGGCGGATGTAGGGCTCGGCCAGCTGCTGCATCTCGATCGCGCTCTGCACACGCGTAAAGACGCTCAGCTTCTCCAGCGAGTCCTGCAGCGCCAGCGCATTGATGACCGTCGCCAGCATGCCCATGTAATCGGCGCTGGCGCGATCCATTCCCTCGGTGCTGGCGGAGACGCCGCGGAAGATGTTTCCGCCCCCGATGACGATGCCGACCTCGACGCCCATCTTGACGATGTCGCGCACCTCCTGGGCGATCTGCTCCAGCGTCTTCGGAGAGATCCCGTACTTCGCCTCGCCCATTAGCGCCTCGCCGCTCAGCTTCAGGAGGATGCGCTTGAATCTGGGGGGCCTGGTGGACGCGGTCACGGGGCGCGGAAGCTATCTTGCACCCCCGGGACGGTCAAGGCGGAGAAAGCCTGAAAGAGAGTCAATTCGCGTCGTCGGGGAGGGACTCGTCGAGGGGTGGCCGGGATAGCCTGGGGAGCACTTCGATCTCGGCGAGGGGCTCGAGCTGCACGTCGACGGCGCTCGCCTTCAGCTCTTCGAACCTGCGCGCGGCCGGCAGGAGGCGGCTGTCGAACGACCCGACGGCGCCGTTGTACGTCTTGAGCGCGCTCTCCAGGGCGCGCCCGAGCTTGGCGAGGTGCCGGCTGAGATCGGCGATTCGCTTGTGCAGCTCGCGCCCCTCGTTTGCGATCTCGCGCGCGTTCGAGGCGATGGACTCCTGCTTCCAGACGTGCGCGATGGTGAGCAGCAGCGCGAGCAGCGTCGCGGGCGTGGCCAGGACGATGCGGCGCGCGAACGCATCCTCGTGCAGCGCCGGATCCACCTCCAGCGCCGCCGAGAGCAGGCCGTCGGAAGGGAGGAACAACACCGCCATCTCCGGGCTGCCCGGGAAAGCCTCCCAGTACTGCTTGCGCGAGAGCGCATCGACGTGCGCGCGCAGCTGCGCGGCATGCCCCTGCAGATGTAGCTCCCGCTCGGCTTCCGGCGCCTCGATCGCCTTCAGATATGCCTCGAGCGGGACCTTCGCGTCGAGGAGGACCGTCTTCCCGCCGGGCAAGCGGACCGCGACGTCGGGCCGCAAGACGCCGTCGGCCATTTGCGCGACAGGCTGCTCGTCGAAGTCGACGTGGGCGCGCAAGCCCGCGAGCTCCAGTGTGCGGCGCAGCTGCGTCTCGCCCCAGCGGCCGCGCTGTGCCGGCGCCCGCAGCGCGCTGGCCAGCTTCGCGGTCTCTCCGCGCAGCTTCTCCTCCTGGACGGCGAGGGCGCGCACCTGTTCGGTGAGCCGCGCCGCAGTCACGTCGCCGGCCTTTTCCAACTTGCCGATCTTCTCGTCCACACGGCCCAGCGATTCCTTCACGGGGCGGACCATCTCCTCGACGGCCTGCGCGCGCCGGTCCAGCTCCGCCTGCGAGCTCTCCTGGGCCCGGCGAACCACCTGCTCGGCAAGTTGCACCAGGTGCGCCGTATTCGCGTCGAGCGCCTGCCGCGAGAGGGAAGCGAACGTCTCTTGCAGGCGCTGGTGCTTCTCTTCGCTTGCTTCCAGACGGGCCTGCACCGCCGCGCGGGCGGCCGATTCGGAGGCGCGCGCCTCCCGCTCGGAGCGCAGCTCCGCCTCGCGCGCCTCCAGCGACAGACGCAGCGCGCTCGCGCGGGTGCGCGAGCTGGCGAGCAGGATCGAGAGGACGGCGGCAACGGCAAGTGCGGCGAGGAGCGCGATCATGCGATTTCCTCCTGGGCCGCAAGCTTGCCGGAGGGGTCTGACATGCACCGCTCAAGCTCTTGGATTTCTTTCGCAAACCGCTCCCCCCAGAAGCCCCGCTCCGCGGAGTGCACGAGCCGCTCGGAAAGCCCGAAGAGCGCGTAGACGCAGGCGTCGATCCGCCGGTCGAGCGCGTGTGCCTGCCGCGCACCGGCGCGCGCGCGCCGCCGGGCCAGCGTGGCAAGCTCCACTGGATCCTCGAGCAGCACCCGGGGAACCGGCAGCTCGCGCAGCGAGCTCGGCTTCACGTTCACGTCCGTCGTGCGCAACCGGTGGTATCGCTGCAGCGCAACCGATTGCAGGAGCGCCAGCAGCGCCCAGAGCCTGCGTCCGTCAGCGCACGAGAGGGTGGAGAGCGAATCGAGGCACACGCGATCGGCTGGAACCGGAGCCGCTTCCAGCCAACGCGCCCAGGGAACCTGGGCGTTGGTGCGGATCCGCTGCACCGCGACGCGGGCGGTGCCCAGCTGCCGTCGCACGAGCGCGAGCAGTGGCTCCGGATCGAGGAGCGTCTTTGGCCGCCACCGCAGCGCATAGGGGACGACGTCCTCCCCGCCGACGAGTCCGGATTCGCCGGGTCCAGGGTCGCGCCGGCCCACGTGCCGCGCGTTCGCTCCGGTGCGCATCCCGTAGCCCACCAGGCAGGCGGACCCCAGCGGAACGGAGATGGACTCCATCGCGGCGCAGAGCGCGCGCTCTTCTGCGGAGCGGTACACGAACCAGCCCCGCCGCGCGGCGGCGGCGAGCTCCTCACGCGACACGGGCGAAAGCTCGGCGGCGCCCCTTCCCACGTACGCCGGGCGGACCAGCGCGGGGCGGCGCACCAGGACCACCGCCTGCACGCGCGTGTCCTTCGCCGAAGCGAAGGGCTTTCCCAGGTCGACGATCGCCGCCACTTCCGCCTGCGCCAGCACCGCCTCGCGCAGTGCGCCGCCCCGGGCGAGGAACATCCAGGTGTCCGGGAGGAGCAGCGCCGCTGCGCCACCCGGCCGCACGAGCTGCAGGGCGCGGAGCAAGAATGCGCAGTACCGATCGACTTCGCCCCCGCGCAGCGCGGGAAACTCGCGGAGGAGGAACGCCCGCTCACGCGGTTCCCGGACGTGCCCGTAGGGTGGATTGGAGATGAGCAGGTCCGCATGCCGGCGCGGTGCCACGCGCAGCGCATCCGCCCTGCGCAACCGGGCTTTCGCGCCGCACAGGCGCAAGGCCTGCCGGGCCACGCGCAGCGCCTCGGGGTCCAGGTCGAACCCGTGCAAGTCCCGCAGGCCGGCGCGCGCCGCCGCGACGAGAAATGCACCGGCGCCCGCGCAGGGATCGAGGACACGGCCGGTGGCGATTCCGCCCTCCCGCAGCGCGATCTCGACCACCCGGGCGGCGAGGTGCGCAGGCGTATAGTACAGGCCGGCGTCCCTCCGCCGGGCGTTTCCGAGCGCGCGTGACTTCTGTTGCTCGAAGTGCGCGATGAGCGCGTCCGCGCTCAAGAGCGCCGGAGCCGCTACGACCGACCTCGCCGGGCGAGCCTCTCGCGCATTTCTATTCCCCGGAACCGACGGAGATGGGGATGTCCACGTCGAACCCCACGCCGGAGAACTGGGGAAAGACGATCCTCTGCGTCGCCCGCTTCAAGCAGGCGCCCAGCGCGCTCTCGTCGACGTTCTGCCGGTCGATCCTCGCCGCGGTCACCTGTCCCGACGGCGCAATCGTCGTGGCGACATGAATCTTGCCTACCTTCAAGCTCGGGTCACGGCGGAGCGCGTCGTCGACGCAGTCCTGCAGCGCGGGCTTGTTCTCGTCGAGCTTGCGGCGCACCTGGTCAGCGGTCAGACCGATCGCCGCGGGCGGAGCAGCATTGGACGGAGCTTCGCTCTTCCGCGGCGAGGAGGCGTGGACGATCCACAGTACCAGGCCGGCGGCTGCAGAGGCGGACAGCGCGAAGAAGAAGACCATGAACGGTCCTTGCCCATGCGTGCGCCCGGCGGCCTCGAACATCGGCGCGCGCTGCACCAGAGGCGGCGTGGGACGGACCGGCGTGGCTCGAGGCTCATCGATCTGCGCCGCGCCGCCTGCCACGGCGGGAGGAACGGACAGCTGCGCCCCGGACGCCGCTTGCGCGGGGAGCCGCTGAGAGTTCCCGGGCCCGGCCTGCGCCGCGGCATCCGATGAATTGGACGAGATGGCGGGCGGGCGCACCGGCGGTGCCGGCAGCGGCGGAAACATCTCCGCCAGCTCGAGCACGTCCTTGGCGCGCTGCCAGCTGTC
>VBKQ01000007.1 GCA_005879505.1 Deltaproteobacteria bacterium | reverse complement strand
TCAAACGTATTCGCATGGGACCTCCTGGTCTTTGAAATCGACGCCGCATTACGCCTCGGATGTCCGTATTTCAAGAGACGTTACGCTGCGGTAGAGCATCGCCCCCTGGCGGGTGGCCTGAACGCAAGAAAGAGGTCGCGCCTCCTGGGAGACCAGCCGATCAAGCGAAAGGCTCGGATCCTCCTCGGAATCCGAGCCTTTCGGGAATGAGAGCGGAAGGAATCGAACCTTCAACCTATGGATTAAGAGTCCATTGCTCTGCCAGTTGAGCTACGCTCCCGTATCTGTCAGCCGCCGAAGGCGGCGCTGTGTATCCGGTACACGCGAGACCGTCAAGCTGGATGGGGTGGCTGACCGGACTCGAACCGGCAACACCTGGAGTCACAGTCCAGTGCTCTACCATTGAGCTACAGCCACCGTAAGCCCGCCGCCGCCAGATGCGGCCGCCGGATCTACACGATCCCCCAGGACGGCGCCATCCCCTTTGGGCTCGGAGCGGGGAGGCGCTACTATTCTACCTCCGGCACGCCGGACATCGCGCCCATAGCTCAGCTGGATAGAGCGCCAGCCTTCTAAGCTGGATGTCGCAGGTTCGAATCCTGCTGGGCGCGCCAGTTAGTTTACAGAAAGTCGGGGCGAGAGGATTCGAACCTCCGACCTCCTGCGCCCAAGGCAGGCGCGCTACCAGGCTGCGCTACGCCCCGCTGAAAGCGCAGGGGAAGTACACGCTTTCAGGGCGTGGATCAAGCTTTTCACACGGCGCCGTCGCGCGCGAGCCGCTCCAAGACCGGCCGCAGCCGCGCGAGCGCACGCCCGCGATGCGACAGGCGATTCTTCTCTGCCGAGTCCAGCTCCGCCAGCGTCTTTCCCGGCGCTTCCGCGGGCAGGAAGATCGGATCGTACCCGAACCCGTTCGTTCCCCGTTCCTCGAACGCGATTCTTCCGTCCACCTGTCCTTCCGCGCGCAGGACCCGCTCGCCTTCGGGCGGGCTGAGCGCGACCGCGCAGAAGAAGTACGCCGTGCGCTTCTCCTCGGGAATTTCGCGCAGCGCCCGGAGGAGCCTGGCGCGGCGCTCCTCGTCGGTCGGGGCGTATCGCGCGCTGTGCACTCCCGGCGCGCCGCCGAGGGCGTCCACGCAGAGGCCGCTGTCGTCGGCGAGCGTCCAGAGCCCGCTCTGCCGCGCGCAGATGGTGGACTTCTGCGCCGCGTTGTCGTGGAAGGTCGCGCCGGTTTCGTCGGGCGGGGGCAACCGCACGTCCCTGAGCGAGAGCAGCTCGAGCGCGATGCCGGCGAGGATCTCGCGGATCTCGGCGAGCTTCCCGGCGTTCGAGGTCGCAACCAGCAGCTTCACTTCGCGAACGCTCCGGCGATCGCCGCGAGCTGCTTCTGGTGCAACTCGGCGAGGCCTTTCTGCGCGAGCGCGACCATCTCGGCGAGCTGGCCCGGCGTGAACGGCCTTTTCTCCGCCGTGCCCTGCACCTCGAGAAGCTCGCCCGCTGCGTTGCCGACGACGTTCATGTCCACTTCGGCGGAGAAGTCCTCCTCATAGTCGAGATCGAGGAGCGCCTGTCCCGCCAGGATACCGACGCTGATCGCGGCGACCGGTGCCCTCAGCGCCTTCTCCCGCTGCATCCGGCGCAGGGCGATGCCGAGGGCCGCGTAGCCGCCGGTGATCGCGGCGGTCCGCGTGCCACCGTCGGCCTGCAGCACGTCGCAGTCGATCAGCACCTGCCGTTCCCCGAGCGTCTGCAGATCGACGGCCGCCCGCAGCGCCCGCCCGATGAGCCGCTGGATCTCCTGCGTGCGGCCGCTCTGCTTCCCCTTGGCTGCCTCGCGGTCGGAGCGGGTGTGCGTCGAGCGGGGGAGCATCCCGTATTCGGCCGTCACCCAACCGCGCCCGGAGCCCTTCACGTGGCTCGGGACCCGCTCCTCGGCGGTCGCGGTGCAGAGGACGCGCGTCCGCCCGAAGCTGCACAGCACGCTCCCTTCGGCGTGCTCCGTGAAGTTGGTCGCCAGCGTCACGGTGCGGAGCTGATCTGGTCCGCGGTCTTTCCGAGGCATGGGCCGTGCGACTTACCGCGTCCCGCCGGGTGAGGCAACCGCGGCGGCGGCGTTCACCGGCGCGCCGTCGGCCTTCTCCGCCGGGGACCTGACCTGCGCCACCAGCCGGCGCGCGAGCACCTTGTCGGCGAAGGCGCGAACGCCGTCCGCGAGCGCCTGCGCCACCTTCGCCTGATAGGTCCTGCCGCCGAGCATGCGGCCTTCGCGCGGATGCGAGATGAAACCGATCTCCACCAGGGCGGAGGGCATGCGCGTGCCGGACAGGACCAATAAGGGCGCCTGGCGCACCCCGCGAGAGGGGGCGCGCGTGCCGCGGACGATCTGCTGCTGGACGATCAGCGCCAGGGCGGCGGAGTCGTTGCGCGCCTGGCCGAGCGCAAGGTCGTTGAGGATTCCGGTGACGGCGTCGCTCGCCCTCGGCAGCGGCACGGCGTCGGGGCCGCCGTTCTCCAGCTGCGCGAGCATCTTCGCTTCCGCGTCGGTCGGATCCGGAGAGAGGAAGTAGGTCTCCACGCCGCGGGTCACCTTGCGGTCCTCGCGCGTCTCCATCGCATTGCAGTGGATGGAGAGGAAGACGTCGGCGCCGGCCTCGTTGGCGATGCGGACCCGGTCGGCGAGCGGGACATCCTCGTCCGCGTCGCGGGTAAGAATCACGGTCGCGCCCTGCTGCTCGAGCAGCTCCTTCGTCTTCTGGGCCACCTGCAGGGCGATCACCTTCTCGTGCAGGCCGCGACGGCCGTGGGCGCCGTCGTGCGGCCATCTGCCGCCGTGACCGGGGTCAAGCACGACGACGAGCGGCGACTGCTGCTCCGCGGCGGCGGCGGGCAGGGCGAGGAGGGCCATGCTCAGCGCGAGGGCGCGACGCACGCCCGAAAGCTTACCAGAAAGGCAAGCGATTCCCAGGCTTACAGAGACTCACCCCGGAGCGCATCGCGCATCTTCTTCGCCGTTTCGGGGCTGAAGATGGTGAGTAGCCAGTACACGAGCCCCACCACCAGCGCGATCTTGAGCACGAAGACCGCCAGCGAGATCAGAAGCCCGAGCACGCCTCCGGCGAAGCCGAACAGGATGCGGAGGGCTATCCAGCCGATCAGGGCGACGACGGCGATCGTTGCGGCAGTACGGATCATCTGCGTTTCTCCTGTATCTGCTAACGCAGCGGCGGAGCGGAAATTTCGCCTGCAATGTCGATACCCGGCCCCTCGCCGCGCCGCAAGCGCACCACTTCGCCGATGGCCCGCGCCGGCGCGCCGCCGTTCGCCAGCGCCCGCAGGATCTGGGGCGCGGTTTTCGCGCTCACGGCCGCGAGCAAGCCGCCATTGGTCTGCGCGTCGGCGAGCACCAGCCGGTCCGGCTCGGTCATCGACGCCGGGAATCTCGCCCGCACGGAGACGAACTCGAGGTTCGCCCTCGTTCCGGCGGGGACCACGCCTTCGCGGGCCAGCTCGCGCACGTCCGGCAGCACGGCGATCTGCGCCGCGTCGATGCGGGCGCGGGTCTTCGAGGCGCGCATCGCGGAATCGAGATGGCCGAGCAGACCGAAGCCGGTGACGTCGGTGAGCGCATGCACCGATTTCCAGTGTCTCGCGTAGACCTCGCCCGCCGACCGGTTGAGCTGCTTCATCTGCGCCACCGCCTCGTGCACCAGCCCGGAAGCGGCGATGCCCTTCTTGATGGCGGAGACCGCGATGCCGGTGCCGAGCGCTTTGCCGAGGAGGATGACGTCTCCCGGCTTCGCCCCGGCGTTGCTCAGGACGCGCTTGGGGTGGACCAGGCCCGTGACGGCCAGCCCGTACTTCGGCTCCAGGTCGTCCACGCTGTGGCCGCCGACGATCGGGCAGTCCGCCTTTCGCGCGACCTCGGCGCCGCCGGCGAGGATCTCGCCGAGCAGCTCGAAGGGCTGCGAGCGCGGCCAGCCCACGATGTTCAGGGCGTACAGCGGCGTTCCACCCATCGCATACACGTCGGACAGCGAGTTCGCGGCGGCGATCTGGCCGTAGTCGCGCGGGTCGTCGACCACGGGCGCGAAGAAGTCCACGGTCGCCACCAGGCCGCGCTTGGCATCCAGCTTCCACACTGCCGCGTCGTCGCTGGTCTCGGTGCCGACGAGCAGCGACTTCGGACGGCGTGCCGGGCTGATTCCGCGCAAGACCTGCGCGAGCTCCGCGGGGCGGAGCTTGCAGGCTCAACCCGAGCCGTGGCTCAGCAGCGTAAGGCGCACCGGCTTCGGATGGCCTTCCGCCGCGTCCGCCATGACGTGGTCTGTGGCCTTGTCGTCCACGATCGGCGCTGTGTTCTAACGCAGCCGGGGCGCGATTGCGCGTCAGAACAGGCGCAGGTACCCGCGCTCGATCAGGGCCGCGATCCTCCGCGCCACTTCCAGATCGCTTCCGGCGGCGCGATCGAGCACCGCCTGCACCACGCCGTAGTTGTGGACGAGCTGCAGCAGATCGAGCTCGTCCGCAGACAGCTCCCGCAGCTTGGGCGACAGCGGCATCGCGATCGCGATCGCGGCGGTGGGCGCGGGGAATCCGCCGCGGGCGAGCTCGTCCGTCTGCTGCATCGCGTCCATGATCAGCTGTTCGGTGGCGTCCGTGATCTCGTTCGGCATCCGCGCCAGATCGCCTTCCTGAGCCACGAACTCGAATCCGCCCTGGGTCCACGCGATCATCCGGCAGAGCGCTTTCTTGGGCGGCAGCGTCGGATCCGCGTCGATCACCGCGCTCACCACTTTTCCCGAGCGCAGGTGTACGTGGCCGCTGCGATATCCGCTGATGACGATGGCCCCGGTCTTCTTGGAGGTGCTCAAGAGTTGCAACAGGTCGACCAGCGGCACTTCCTCGAGCCGGCCCTGCACGGCGCTCCGGCCGCCCTGTTTCGTCTCGCGCGCTGCCGCGGTGCGCTCGAGGTCCTGCTGGGCTGATTTCGCGTCGACCGACGTGGTGCCCGCGGTCCGTGCCACCAGCTTGAAGATGCTGGTGCCGATCAGGATGCGGTCGCCTTCCTTGAGCTGCGCCCGCCGCACCTTCTCGCCGTTCACGAACGTTCCGTTGGTCGAGCCGAGGTCGGCGATGGTGATCCCGCCCGAAGCCAAGGTGATGCGGGCATGCTTGCGCGAGACCATGTCCTCGATCAGCACCAGGTCGAGCTCGCTCGAGCGCCCGATCACCAGGTCCCCGGACTGCGCCAGCGGATACTCGCCCCCCTGGTATTTCCCGGAGATGAAGCGCAACGCGTACCCGCGTTCGCTCATGTGCCGGACCTCTGCGGTTGCGATCGCGCGAGCTTGAGATAGACGCTGGCGGTGCGGTGCTGCGGATCGACCCGCAGCACCTCCTGCCACTGCGCCAGGGCCTCCTCCAACTTGCCGCCCGCGTACAGCGCCATGCCCAGCGAGACGCGCGCGGGCAGATACGCCGGTGCATGCTGGACGGCGAGCCGGAACTCGGCCACGGCGCCGTCGATGTCGTTGGCATCGCGCAAGGCGTGCGCCAGCCGCAGGCGCAGGTCGACGAAGGTGGGGCAGAGCGACAACGCCCGCCGGTACTCGGCGGCGGCGTCGTTCGGCCGCCGCATCGACAGATACCCGTCGGCGACCGCCGCGTGCAGGTTGGCGATCTTGCCGCGCGTGTAGTTGTCCATCGGCTCGTCGCCGTTCGGTTCGCGCTTCCCGCGGCTCCGCGCGCGAGAGAGGGCAGCCCCGTAGACCTGCTGCGCGCGCTCGTACTGTCCGAGATCGTTGCAGACGATGGCGAGGTTCAGCCCGGCCTCGACGT
Source organism: Deltaproteobacteria bacterium (assembly GCA_005879505.1). Lineage (GTDB taxonomy): Bacteria > Myxococcota > Myxococcia > Myxococcales > 40CM-4-68-19 > 40CM-4-68-19. The sequence continues at coordinate 8,540 of VBKQ01000007.1, read as the reverse complement.
AGTTCGGGTTGATCGCCAGCGCCTTTTCCAGCGCCCGCTGCGCCGCCGCGAACTCGCCGAGGTGATGGTAGACGACGCCGAGCATGTGGTGCACGTCGGCGAAGGCGACGCCGCGCGCTACCGCCTGCTCGAGATGGCCGGCCGCGAGCGAGTAATCGCCGCGCTGGAAGTGCTCCCTGGCGAGGGCGACCAGCTCCCTCAGTTGGTCGTCCATGCTCTCCCCGTCGAGTCCCCGGCGAGAGCGTACCACGGTTTACCCTCCGGACGGCGCGAGTGGCGGGGTGAGAGGCGGATTGGAAGCCGGAGCGGGCTCGGTGGCCGGCCGGTTCGACGGCGCTCCTTCCGGTGGCGCTGTCGGGGCGGGCTTCACGTCGGTCGGCGAGGTCACCGGCGCGTTGGCCGGGATCTGCTTCAGCAGCGCCTCTGCTTGGGCCCGCCGCGGATCGCGCGGCGCCTCCTGCACCAGCCGCTGCAGCGCCTTGCGCTGATCGCCGGGATCGTTCGCGTTCCGGTACGCTTGCGCCGCGCGCCAGAGCGAATCGGCGTGCACCTTGCCATCCTGCAGATCGCCGTAGGTATCCGCCAGCGTCATGTACCTGCCGGCCGCTCCCCGCCATTGCTCGCGCTTCCAGTAGAACTCCGCGACGTACCGCTCGTGCCGCGCGAGCATCTCCCGGCAGTCGTGGATCATCTGGCGCGCCTTGGGAACGTAGTCGCTCTTCGGATAGCCGGAGACGAAGCGGTTCAGCGCCTCGAGCGCCTGCCGCACCGGGGCCTGGTCCTTCTCGTACCCGGGCGGCAGCAGGAAGACGTCGGAGGGCCGATCGTTGAAGTGCGCCATCCCGGCGCGGAACGAGGCGTAGTCGGCCTTGGGATGCGAGGGATGGCTCTTCACGAAGTCCTGGTACAGGGTCGCGGCCTGCGGCCAGTCGTCGCGGTCGAACGCCATATCGGCGATCGCGAGCTGTGCCAGCGCCGCGTACTGCGAGTAGGGGAAGTTGTTGCGGACGTACTCGAAAAACCGGGTCGCCTCCAACGGGTTTCCGTCCTTCTTCTCCTGCAGGCCTTTCTCGTACGCCTTGGCGGCGTTGCTCGCCTCGGCGCCCGTCACGGGCTTGGTGATGTCGATGCTCGGGCCGCTCGACGCGCAAGCGCAGGTTGCCGCGAGGAGGAGCGCTCTACAGATCGTCGGTCTCATCGTCGCCTTCCCATTCGACCCCCAGCGCCTTCGCCGCCGCCGATGGCCGGTGGCCCCTCGCGACCAGCGCCCGCAGGAGCCGCTGTTTCTCCCGCATGTCCGCCAGCTTGCGTCCCCGCAAGCGGCCCTGCAACGCTTTTGCGGCCAGCTCGTCTTCCGCAGCGCCCTGCGCCGCCTCTTCCGCCGCTGCGCGCGCGTCGGGCTCGCCGATTCCGGCGGCCGCGAGCCTCTTTGCCGCCAGCCGCGGGGCATCTCCCCGCTCGACCCGCGTGCGGGCGCGCGCCCGGGCAACTTCGCGGTCGTTGATGTAGCCCAGCTCTCGCAGGCGCGCCAGCGCGGATTGGCGCTCGGTGGGAGCGACTCCGGCCTTCGCGAGCGCGCGATCGAGCTCCTGCGCGGTGCGAGACCGCAGAGCGAGCAGACGGAGCGCCTTGTCCAAGGGTACGTCGTCAGCCACGCCGCCAACATACCGCGTGGCAGTCGGTTCCGGCTGCCGTCAACAGGCGGATGAGAGCGCTCTAGAAGCGCTCGATCTGGAAATCGTCGTCCGCCGCCGGCGAGGCCGGTTTGGCGGCTGCGCCGGGCTTGGCGGGAGCGGCTCCACCAGGTTTCCCCACGACCGGCGACGCGCGCGGCGGCACCGGCGGGCGGCCGCCCTTCTGCGCCGCGCCCCCCTTTCCGTCGCCCTTGCCCCCCTCGAAATCGTCCCAGGTGGAATCGCTGGTGCCGCTGATGCCGGAGACGCGGAGCGCGAAGTCGTCCGGGTTCGAGCACTGCCGCAGGGCCTCCTCGTAGGCGATGATGTTCTGCTTGAAGAGGCTCATCAGCGACTGATCGAAGGTCTGCATGCCGTACGTGGTGTAGCTCTGGGCGATGGCCTGGGGGATCTCCTTGGTGCGATCCTTGTCCTCGATCATCTCGCGCACGCGCGAGTTGGAGACCAGTACTTCGACGGCAGCCACGCGTCCCTTCCCGTCCGCTCGGGGCACCAGCCGCTGCGAGATGACCGCCTTGAGCACCGAACCGAGCTGCAGGCGCACCTGTTTCTGCTGGTGGGGCGGGAACGCGGAGACGATGCGCGCGATGGTCTCGGTGGCATCGAGCGTGTGCAGGGTGGAGAGCACGAGGTGTCCGGTCTCGGCCGCCGTCAGCGCCGTCTCGATGGTCTCCAGATCGCGCATTTCGCCGACCAGGATCACGTCCGGGTCCTGGCGCAGCGCCGACTTGAGCGCCTGCGCGAACGAGAGCGTGTCGACGCCGACCTCGCGCTGATTGACGATGCTGCGCTTGTCGCGGACCAGGAACTCGATCGGGTCCTCGATGGTCATGATGTGGCAGGTCTCGTTGCTGTTGATGTTATCGACCATCGCCGCGAGCGTGGTGCTCTTGCCGGAGCCGGTGGTGCCGGTGACCAGGATGAGCCCGCGCTGCTCCGCGGCGACCTTCTCCAGCACCTTGGGCAGGAGCAGCTGCTCGATGGTGGCGATCTTAAACGGGATGACGCGGAGCACCACCCCGATGGTGCCGCGCTGCTGGAAGACGTTGACGCGAAAGCGACCGAGACCCGGCACGCCGTACGCGAGATCGAGCTCATTTTGCGTCTTGAACTTCTCCTTCTGGTAGTCGTTCATGATCCCGAACGCCATCCGCGAGATCTCCTCCGGGGGAAGGCGGCGGGCGTCCTTGAGGGGGACCAGCGAGCCGTCGACGCGGAACATCGGCGGGAGTCCCGCCTTGAGGTGGATGTCGGACGCCCCGCCTCGCAGCGCGACCTGGAGGATCTCGTTCAATTCCATCCAGCGACGGTAGCACGCGCGATCCGGCGCTCCCAATGAACGCACAGGTAGGCGGTGTGCTCGGATGTAGTGATTTGTGAATGCGCTCGAAGCGCGACGGCCCCGCCGAAGCAGGGCCGCCAGGGCACGCAGTACCAGGCCGCGTCTACCGCTTGGAGAACTGGAACCGCTTGCGCGCTCCGGGCCGCCCGTACTTCTTCCGCTCCACCGCGCGCGCATCGCGCGTGAGGAAGCCCGCCTTCTTCAGTGGCGGCCGGAGCTCCGGATTGAGCTTGGTGAGCGCGCGGCTGATCCCGTGACGGATGGCCCCAGCCTGCCCCGAGAGTCCGCCGCCGCAGACGATCACGGCGATGTCCACCTTGTTGAGCTGCTCGACGACCTCGAGCGGCTGCTTGAGGATCATCTTGCTGGTCTCGCGCCCGAAGTACTCGTCGAGGGTACGGTCGTTGACGACGAACTCGCCCGAGCCGGGCTTCATCCGCACCCGCGCGATCGACTCCTTGCGGCGCCCGGTAGCGGAAACGATCAGGTCCTTGGCCATCTCTCTCGAATCCTATGCGTTGGCCGCTTCCATGGCGGCTGGCTTCTGGGCGGCGTGGGGATGCTTGTCGCCCGCGTAGACCTTCAGCTTCTTCATCAGCGCGCGGCCGAGCGCGGTGCGCGGCAGCATCCGGCGGACGGCGTCCTCGACGAGGCGGGTCGGCTGGCGCTGCATGGCCTGCTCCGCGGAGAACTGGACCAGGCCGCCCGGGTACATGGTGTGGTGGATGTACTTCTTGTCCTTCCACTTCTTGCCCGTGAGACGGACCTTGTCCGCGTTGATCACCACCACGAAGTCGCCGCAGTCGGCGTGCGGAGTGAAGATGGGCTTGTGCTTGCCGCGCAGGACGCTGGCGATGGTGGTCGCCGCGCGGCCGAGCACCTTGTCCTTCACGTCGATGACCACCCAGTTGCGCTGGACGGTCTTCTTGCTGCCCATCACCGTCTTCATTTGCAGAGACCCCGAGAACAGAAATCCTCCTGCGGCAAGCCGCTGAAGGGCGGCGGTAGATACGCGAATCAGCCCGGAGTGTCAACAGATATGGGGACACGATACGCAACCCGTGCCAACCGCTCGGCGGCCCCGTTTGGCACGGGCAGTTGCGTATTGTGTCCCCTTATTCTTCGCCGAGCAGCTCGTTCATCGAGGCGAAGAAGCTGCGCGCTTTGGCTTGCTGCACTTCCTTCGGGGCCGCCGGCAGCGGGCCGCGCAGGTCGATCGTCTCGAGCAGCTCGGCGGGAATGTCCTCCAGGAAGCGCGACGGGGTGCGCGGAACGCGCTTGCCGCGCTTCGTGCGCTCCACGGCGCGAGTGAGGATCAGCCGCTCCCGCGCGCGGGTCATGCCCACGTAACAGAGCCGCCGTTCCTCCTCGAGGTCCAGCGCGCCGTCCGCGCGCGGCTCGGAACCGGAGTCGTCGAACCCCCGCCCGGAATGGGGTAGAAGACCCTCCTCCATCCCGCAGAGGAAGACGCAGCGCCATTCCAGGCCCTTGGCGCCGTGGAGCGTCATCAGGGTGACTGCATCCCAGGAGTCCCCGTCCGCTTCCCGAGAGTCGAGCGTGATTCGGGCGAGGTAGCCGGAAAGACCGGCCGCGAACGGCTCGCTGTCCTCGGTATCCTCCGCCGCGCGTTGTTCTTCGCGCTGCTCGTACTCGATCAGCTGCCGCAGCAGCGACTGCACCGCTTCCACCTTCCGCGCCTGCGCGGCGAGGCTCTGCGCGCCGCGGCGCGCCTCGTCGAAGAGCCCGACTTCTTCCACCAGATCGCGCGCAGCTTCGGAAAACCCCTTCCCAACCAGCCGCGCGCCGTACTTGCGCATCAGCGCGACGAAGTCCGCGATCCGCTCCGCCGCCTGCGACAGCTCCGCCGGCGCTGCAGCGAAGACGTCCCAGACGGTGCTCTTGCGCGCGCGCGCCAGCTCCTGCGCCCGCGCCACTGTCTGATCGCCGATCCCGCGCGCCGGCACGTTCACGATCCGCAGCAGCGCCACCTCGTCGCGCGGGTTCAGCGCGGCGCGCAGGTAGGCGACGAGGTCGCGCACTTCCTTGCGGTCGAAAAGCGAGGTCCCTCCGACCACGCGATAGCGGACACCGCCGAGCCGCAGCGCCTCCTCGAACGGACGCGCCTGCGCGTTGGTCCGGTAGAGGACGGCGATCTCGCGCAAGGAGATCTTTTCCTCGTACGAGACGCGGATGATCTCGTCCATCACGTACCTCGCCTCGGCCTCGTCCGAGGGCGCCGCTACCAGACGCAGCCTGGGCCCGCGGCCGCGGTCGGTCCACAGGCTCTTCGGCTTCCGTCCCGGGTTCCTCGCGATGACAGCGTTCGCGGCCGCGAGGATGTTGCCGCTGCTGCGATAGTTCTGCTCGAGGAAGATCTGCGCGCAGCCGGGAAACTTCCCCTCGAATTTCAAGATCTGCCGGACCTGCGCGCCGCGCCAGCCGTAGATGCTCTGGTCGTCGTCACCGACCACGCAGAGGTTGCGGCGGAGGCCGGCAAGCTGCGTGAGCAGCGCGAGCTGGGCGTCGTTGGTGTCCTGGTACTCGTCGACGAGAAGATACCGGTAGCGCCCCTGGTACTTCTGCAGCAACGCCGTGTCCTTTCCGAACAGCGCCAGAGGCAGGAGCAGCAGGTCGTCGAAGTCCACCGCGCCCATCGCGCGCAGCCCGAGCTGATATTTCGGCAAGAGCTCCGCGGCGCAGAGCTCGTATTCGTCGCCGGAGTGGCCGGGCGCTCCACCGGTGCGCAGCCGCGAGAGGATGCCGAGCAAGCGGTTCACGTCGAACCGCTTGTCGTCGACCTTCAGATCGCGCAGCAGCCGCTTCACCAGCGCCGCCTGATCGCCGGCATCGAGCACGGCGAACTTCGCGGGGAGTCCGAGCGCCTGGTGCTGCTCGCGGACGATCCTCATCCCGAAGGCGTGGAAGGTGCTCACGGTCACCCGCCGCGCATCCGACGCACCGCCAGCGAGCCTGACGATCCGCTCCTTCATCTCCGCTGCGGCTTTGTTCGTGAACGTGACCGCGAGGACGGCCCCCGCCGCAACGCCCTGCTCCAGCAAGTGCACGACCCGATGGGCGATCACGCGGGTCTTTCCCGATCCGGCCCCGGCGAGGACCAGCACCGGTCCTTCGCTCTGGACCACCGCCTTGCGCTGTTGCGGATTGAGGAGCGAGAGATCGAGCGCCATGCCGGTGCGCCTTGGTTACCGCGGGCCGGCTGCGCGAACCAGACTTGATCTTGCGGCGCAACCGTGCGTGCGTCAGTTTTTCGCATGCGCAGGCGATTGCTGCTCTTTCCGTTCCTTCTCGGTTGCTCGCTGCTGCGGCAGGCCGGCTCGTCGATGTTCGAGCGGCCGACCCTCTCCTTCAAGGAGGCCCGCCTCCCGCACGTGGACTTCCGCGGCGCCGAGCTGGACCTGGTGTTCCTGGTCACCAACCCGAACTCCGTCGGCCTCGACCTGACCCGCGCCAGCTACGACCTGGAAGTCGAGGGCCACAAGGTCGCGGCGGGCACGCCGAAGAACGGCTTGAAGATCCCGGGCGGCGCCACCACGGAAGTGACGTTCCCGGCGAACGTGCAGTGGAACGAGATCGCGCCTGCGCTCGAGGCGCTCTTCGCCATGAATCAGGTGCACTACAAAGCGAGCGGCGAGCTCGGCGTCGGCGCCGTCACGCTGCCGTTGAGCCACGAAGGAACGTTCGCCGCTCCGAAGATGCCGAAGATCGACGTCGGATCTCCGCAGATCACCTCGCTGATGCTGACCGGAGCGCGGCTCGCACTGCCGCTGAAGATCGCAAACCTGAACGCCTTCCCCCTGCCGCTCGGCGGGATCCTCGGCACGGTCGACATCGCGGGCTCCACGGAGTGGCGGAAGTGAAGGTCGACGCCATCCTGAACGCGGCGGGAGCGTCCATTCCGGTGAAGGTGGCGCGGACGGTGGAGCTGCAGCGAGCTACGGGGTCTGCTGGTCCCTAGCGCGCACCGCAGCCACGGCTTTCTTTGCGCGCACCCGCAACCACTCGAGCGCCCGCCGAGCCCAGGGGAACTGGGTGCCGAGCAGCGCAAGCCCCGCGACGATGAGGGGGATTCCAGGCCCGGGCAGGACCAGCAGCGCGATCCCCACCACAAGCAGGACACTGCCGGCGACGATCACCGCGATCCGGCGAGCGCCGGCATAGAGAGCACGCACCCGATCAGTATACGACGTCCGTCGGAACCGGGCAGCCGGAAACCTATTCGTCGATCTTCCGCGCAGCTGCGGATACGGCGGCGCCGGCGGCCTCTTCAGCGCGACGCCGCTCTTCAAGTTCCAGCCGCCAGCGGGCCAGCCGCTCGCCGATCCGCGCTTCCTCGCCATTGTCGGAGGGCTCGTAGAACCGCTCTGCGCGCAGCTCCTCGGGCAAGTACTCCTCTGGGACGTAATTGCCGGAGAAGTTGTGGGGATAGCGGTAGCCGCCGCTGTATCCCATCGCTTTCATCAGGGGCGTCGGAGCATTGCGTAGCTTCAAAGGAACCGGAAGCGGCCCGTGCTCGAGGACGGCCTTGCGCGCGTTCGAGTACGTCGCCAGCGTCGAATTGCTCTTCGGGCAAGTGGCGAGGAAGATCGCCGCCTGCGTCATGGGCAGCACGCCTTCGGGAAGGCCCACCAGCTCGAAGGCGCGCAGCGCGTCGACCGCCACTCCCAACGCCCGCGGGTCGGCGTTTCCGATGTCCTCGGCCGCGAAGATCACCATGCGGCGCAGCAGAAAGCGCGGCTCCTCGCCCGCTTCGAGCATGCGCACGAGGTAGTAGGCGGCGGCGTCGGGATCGCTGCCTCGCAGGCTCTTGATGAAGGCGCTGATGGTGTCGTAGTGCGCGTCCCCCGACTTGTCGTAGAGCAGGGTCTTCTGCTGTAGAGCTTCCTCGGCGTCGCGTGCCTCCAGCACGTCGCGCCGCTCCGCGCGGGCCCGCGCAGCGGCGACCTCCAGGGCGGAGAGCGCGCGCCGCGCATCGCCGGACGAGTGCTGGGCTACGTGATCGAGGAACTCCGGGCGGGCCACGAACGCGGCCTTCAGGCCACGGTCCTTGTCCGCCAGCGCGCGCTCGAGGAGGATCTTCAGATCCACCTCTTCCAGCGGCCGCAGCGCGAATACCCGGCAGCGCGAGAGGAGCGCGGAGATCACCTCGAAGCTGGGGTTCTCGGTGGTGGCGCCGATCAGCGTCACCGTCCCGCGCTCAACGTGCGGGAGCAGCGCGTCCTGCTGCGCCTTGTTGAAGCGGTGGATCTCGTCGATGAAGAGCAGCGTGCGCTGGCGGTGCTCGGCAAGCCGGCGCTCCGCCTGCGCCACCGCCTCGCGGATGTCCTTGATTCCGCTGTCCACCGCGGAGAGCGCCACGAGCTCCGCCTGGGTTGCCGCCGCAATCACGCGCGCCAACGTCGTCTTTCCCGTGCCCGGGGGGCCCCAGAAGATGAGGGAGGGCACCTGGTCGGTCTCGATCGCCTCCCGCAAGAGCGTGTTCGGCC
>VBKQ01000006.1 GCA_005879505.1 Deltaproteobacteria bacterium | reverse complement strand
TGTACGTCAACGGCAAGCCCTTCGCGCGGATGAACGATCAGACGAAGCATTGCGGCGCCTCGGGCCCCATCATCGAGGGGTCTCCCGACGTCAACATCGACGATGGAGCAGGGGCGCAGGGACTCGGATCCTACGCCATGAATGCGCTTCAAATCCTCCTGCAGAACGCTGCGGCGCAGAAGAAGCCCAAGCAGCGGAAGCAGAAAGATACGCACGCCGCTTCCGCGGGCCAGCAGCAGAGCCTCGCCTCGACTCCTTCGCAGGGCCAGGTGAAGTCGGCTCGGTGGTCGGTGCAGCGCGCGAGAAAAGACCAGGAGGTCCACCTCTGGATCGAGTGCACCGCCAACCTGACCGGCTCGCTGACCATCGAGATCTGGGCGCTCGATGCCGACGGGAACCCGGGCCAAAAGATAAACTCGCTGCAGCAGAACGCGGCGCCGAGCGTGAAGCCCAAGTGGAAGGTGGCGATCCCGCCCGCGGCCGCGGGCCGCAACGAGATCGAGTTTCAGTTCCTGGTGAAGGACGCCCAGGGGGCGCAGGTCAATTCCGACACGCTCTTCGTCGAGCGTCCTCGGTTCCGTTTTTCGGTCTGAGCACATCGTGGCCGGCTCGCCCCGACACCTCCCGAACTGCCATGTCCTCGTCGGCGGGAATCGCCTGGCCGTCGACGACGAGGCGCGCGGTCGACCGGGTGCGGATGAGGTGACGGCAAGCGGCTGGGGGGAAGATCAATGGAACTTGAATTCCCTTACTTCTCGCATTTGACATTCTTCGAGGAAGTCGGGCTCACCATCGACGAGTTCAAGGACTCGCGTCTTCCCGGCGCCGTCAACATGAGAAACATCGTCATTGCCCCGAGCGTGCCCATCACTCAGGACATGAACTCAGGGGTAACGATCGGGGTCGGGTACGACATGAGCGTCGCGGGTCGGAACCGGGATGCTATCTTCCAGGATCTGACCCAGGCCAACGTTCCAGCCGATATCGCGAGGCGCCTGTCCGAGGGAGAGCGCATCAAAGGATGGGTGGCGAAGGCGTGGTGTGACCAGCACCAGGATTTGAAGCTTTCGATAGATAACGTTATCGATCTTTACAAAGACATTTACCGCAAGGACTATGTACTGGGAACGAAGAAGCTGGTGACAGATTGGAACGGCAATTGGGATACCTATCCAGCCATCGTCCAGGAAGTCCTCGTCGATCTTCAGTATCGGGGTGACCTGAATACGCCCTATGGACGCGGGAAGCTTCGGCCTCTGATCAGCGCGAACGATCTGGTCGGAATCCGCGACGCGATCTGCGATGCGGAATTCTGGCAGACGGCTGTTGGCAAGAACCTGCCCCGTAATGAGAAGGATCATTCGCCGAACCGGCGCTTCATTGCCCGGCGCGACTGGATCCTCAAGCAGGCGACCAGCGCCATCTCGTTCCCGCTGGCGCTGCAAAAGGGACAAACGACCGTCGATCCCGTAACCGCCTACTACCATCATACGGAGACCGATCAAGCCGGAGGTTTCTTCCCCTTGGGCCTCTACTCCAATTTGCACAGCGGCATTCACGTCGAGTGCGACGACGCGATGGGCAAGGGTCTTGTCCCCGTGCGTTGCCTTGCACCCGGCTACATCGTCGCGATTCGTATGAGCGGCGCTACTGCAAAGGGCGTGGAAGAGCCACAAGCGTCGGCCGACGCGCGCAGAAGGGGCGCGGAACGAAACCGCGTGTCCGCATGGGCCGCGGGGAACCACAACGGCTTCATCCTCGTGCGCCACGAGCTCGCACAGAAGGAGAAGGATCCCGATCCCATCGTCGTCTACAGCCTCTATTTTCACGTGGTGCCGCCGGATTGGGAGAATGCAGGCAGCAAGTTGCCGGTCCCATGGATCGAGCGGGTAGGTCGCTCGTACGGAACGTTTCAGGTGATCGATCCGGGGTTCCCGAAGGACTTCGCGAAAGTTTGGTGGACAGCCAGGCTCGAGGGCGATCCCGGCACGCCCAAGGTTCTTGCCAAGGGAAAAATCGCGTTGTTCGGAGACACCCTCGACAAGCTCGAAAAGGAGCACGCGTACGGGCAGCCTGCAACCGATCCGATTGTCGCAAGCGCCGTATGGCGGCCGCCGACGCAAGATCTGGTCGCGATCCACGACGCTCTGCTGGAAGGCAAGGTGGTGACGTTCCACAAGCCCTATCTCAAGGTGGCACAAGGCGAGGTGCTGGGGTTCGCGGACCCCGTGAGCGACATGGGGCGGGGCTTCGTCCATTGGGAGCTCCTCACGCCAAACCAGAACTCCGGAATCGAACGCCTGCTGGCGCTCGCGCAATCGGCGAAGCTCGGGATTCCAGCCGGCGTGTTCGAGAAGTTCGAGGAGACGGGTGACCCGGACAACTATTTCCAGGACAGCGAGCTCGCGAAGCTCGTCGAGGTCGTGAACAAGCCGCTTGCCCCAACAGCGCGGATGACTGCCCAGAAGGCACCGGATGTGTTGAAGGAGTTCAAGCAGGACCCAGACAAGGTGCCGTTTGCCGTATTCGATGGGCCGGCGCCGTCCAAGTCAGGCCACGTCTTTCCGCTCACCCTGAAGCTGGAGAGCGCGAAGCGCGCCAAACCGGCTTCCGGCTCTGCCACCGTCCGTCTTCGGTACGAAGGCTCGTCCTTTGGTTCCGAGCAGAATCTGACCGTCCAATTCGACAGCGCGGGAAAGGCGGAGTTGAAAGCGTTCCTTCCTGCCGACGTCGAGCGTTTGACGATAGAACCCGTCGGGTTCCACCTCCAACCCGGTCCGCCAGTTCCGGTCGCGGACGAACGCGCGGACAACGTCGCTCATTTCCAGCGAATCGCCGCAATGCGTTGGCGAAACGTCTGGATACGCCACCTGAACGAGTGGAGCAGCAAGGGGATGGAGAAGAGCTTCAAGAAACGCCAGAACATCCTCGAGTGGTTTCCGCCGGGGACACACGGCGATCTGGCGAAGCTCGCCGCCAACGAACAACTCGAAAAGGCGGTGCAGGCTCTCTCCTGGTGGGCAAGCCCGGATTGCATCCCGGCACCCGTCGGCGCCGGCCAGCCGGACAAGTTGTTCGGCGCCGGTAAGATGCTACCGGAGCAATGTCTGCTCGACAACGTGCACCCCATCACGGGTGCGTGGCTGTTGAACCTTCTTCACAAGCATCAACTGGTGCACTTCCAGGTTCCCGACCCGGCGCCAGGGTCGCCTGGGAAGGCATTCTGCTTCGGTTGGATGCCCGCGCGGACGCCGCAACCGGCGCGCGCCGTCGGAGAAGCGTGCAGTGCCGTCGTGGTGGAGGAAGGCATCCACGACGGCGGAAATCTCAACCTCGTCTTGAAGAATGGCAGGCATGAGTTGAATGTCGGCACCGGCGAATACACCCGGGGCCTGTTCCATCAGGGGATTCCCCTGGGCTTCTGGGGCGACTGGACGCTGCGTGTGGACAAGGAATCTCCAAAGGGCCTTGGAGATGCCACGGTGCACGTCCTGAAGCCCGTCCTTCAGGAAGAGGACTGCATGGACCCGCCTTATCCCGTCGGTCCCCGTCTCGAGTGGCGCGTGGCGTTCACACGGAACTGTCCTGCCGAGATCAAGGGTCTCGTGGCCGTGAAGACCAGCAGGCATGCAGCCTCAGCGCAAGCCGGCACATTTCAGATCGCGCCCTTGGCCATCCCCGTCGTCGGGCGGCGTTCGAAGGATACCGGTGGGACCCGGTTCCTGAACGGGTTTCTGGAGCGCGGCCCCGCCAGTATCGATGCATCGCTCAAGAAAAGCTCTACGATGCGGGATTATCACGCGGCCTCGAGTTTGAGCCGAACAGCCTACCGAGCGGAAAAGGTGCCGAGGCTGACCGAGGCCCTCGTCGAAGCCGTCGACTCTGTCGCGGCCGCCTCCGGTAAATTCGCGCTCCGAGACCTGCGGGACACCGGGTTGTCGGTCACGCTGTTCGGCGTACCCGTGGCCACGTTGCAGAAGGCGGTCGGCGACCACAACGCCATCGCGCCTGCTCGTCTCAAGATCACGGCCCAGGTCGATTCACCGACAGGGCAACCGCCGGGGCTTTCCATCACGGTGCCTGCTCCCAGTCCCTCCGCCGATCTTCCCGGGGGAGAGTGCGTCTTCCAGTTCAATCCCGCCGGGTCTTTTTCCAAGCTGGCGACGGGTCTCGGGAAGGACGAGGTCCTCGACGTCAAGCTCGGTGTGCTTTTCCCGAACGGCGCCCAGTTCCTCGCGCCCTGGAAGGGCGTCGAACCCCTGGGCGAAGGCTACGTCGAGAAGTCGGTCGTCGACAATCTCCGGAATGCGGCGCCGGACTGCATCGAAGGATGGTGCGACGTCCCCACTACGACGCTGCTGGGTGTTCCCAGGTTCGGAATTCCGCGATTCACGATCGAAGAGAGCTGCTTGGTGGTGACGGTCGAGCTCATCGGCGGCGACGCAGGATTTTGGTCGGCAGCTACGCCGCAACTGTTCAACGATGCGGTGAATCTCGGCGGCAGCATCATCGCGCGGTCGCAGACGCTCGTCATGAAGCGGAAGCTGTCCGACCCGAAGATCAAGGACCGCTTCAACGTGCAGGCGCGGTCGACCAAGAAAGGCATTCCATTCCGCGGTCAATCGGTGAACATGGTGGACTCGGACACGATCCCGTTTGAGAACCGCGAGAAGCTGCTCGAATTCAAGGACGATTCCAATCAGCTCTTCGGGCATGTGACGTTCACGGCGCGCTTTCAGGCGACGCCGATGGACAAGCTCTTCGCGATCAAGCTCTTTGCGAACGGAGAGCACGTCGAAGTCCCGGTCCGGTATGGCAGGTCGACGTCGGTCGGCAGGACCGTGTACGGTCAGTGCGACCAGGACGGGTTCCTGGTCGCGACGTGTGAAGTCAACACCCTGATCCACAGTTCGCCTGGTGTCGCGAGTTTCTCCGCGAAGTTGTTCGAGTCACCAGCTCCGCACCGCGCCGACGGGCTCATCCAAAGGGGCGAGGACCCCTTCAACGTGTTCATGCCCGCGTCACCACACTGAGGGTCAACATGTCGGCATCCGTAGATCCTCCCGTCGAACCCATCGTCGAGCCTGGCGGCGTTCCGACCCCGAAGCCGGTGACCGTCGACCTCTTCACCGGTTCCGAGGGAACGATCCACCTGGTGGCCGTCCCCTTCGCAAAACTCGACCTGTCGGTGGCTGGGCCTGCGCAGTACGACGGGAAGCACCAGCTCCTCATCAAGTTCAGCGGGTCGAGCGATCTCTCGCACGAGACGGAATGCGCCGTCGTGGGGATCCTGCCGGAGGGCATCGTGGGCCCGGCCGGGTCGAAGACCGTCGCGCTCGGAAGTTGGAAGCTTGCGAACAACGGTGGCCCCGCGAAGCTCGAGCTGACCGTGGATGTCTTTGAAGCAGGCTTGTTCTTCGACGGTGCGCTTCGCTTCTACGTCCGACCCGACTACCCCTGTGCCCCGGCATACCGTGTAAACGGCGAGCTCCAACTCGAGCACAGAGCGACGATCAACAAGTATCTCGGCGAGGCAGCGACGGTGCTGATCGGTACCGGGTTCGACGTGGACCCTGAAATTGGTGACGGGCTGAAGGACTGGTGCGCCCTGCGTCTCAACCTTTGGGAGCATCTCGATTCCGAAAAGCTGTCGCGGTCGGCAACCGACGACGGTGACGACGGCGCCGACTCCGTCGTCTGGGATGCGTCCTTGGGTTTCGAGAAGCGGACAGTCCGTGTCGGCTGCAGCCCACTCGACGGGCCCGCCGTCCTCATCTATCCAGCTGCACGAGCACATGCGGGCACCGATCCAGCTGCGACCGGAACTCTCCAGTTTTCCCACGTCCTCATGATCGAAGCCCCGAATCCACAGAGCCCCGACAAGCCATTCAGGTACGAGCTGCAGACTCGCGCGTTCAGCGCATCGAAGCCGGCGCTCACCGTCTTTGGACTCGCCTATACCGAGGACTTCATCATTGCGCAGGGAAACGTCGCGAATCTCGCCGAGGGGTTGAAACTCAGGCTCGATCTTTCGCTGTGGACTGCGCAGCCGCTCAGCCAAGGCGGGCGCCTCGTGCTGGTCGATCCCGTCGCCAAGGGGGACGTCGTCGTTTCCGACGACGGAAGCTTCTCGAAGAACCTGGTGGACTTGCGCGGCGAAGAGGGTGCGAAGCTTTCGGACCTCCGAGCGGAGGATCTTTTTTGCGTGGCGCGGGTTCCGGCGGCGGTAGCGCCATCGGAGCGTTGGGCCTTTGCGCACGTCATCGGCTACGATGAACAGAAGTTTGTTCCGCTGCGCGACGAGGATCTGCTCTACGACTTCGATCCCGGCGATCGGAGACCGGTGGACCCTAAACTGAAGAGCCCCAAGCAGCTCGCATGCGCGGTGGCATCGTCCGAGCTCCTTGCGATCGCAAAGGGGGATGTTCCTCAAGTCGCGCGCCTGCCGGAATTCGCTACTCCGACGGCAGAGGTCCGAGGCGAGCAGCTGTACGTGAGCTGCAGCCTTCGGGGCCCGTTCGAGTACTGGCAGAAAGCTGCGCCAGCGTTCCTGCTCGACATCGGCACGCAGGCCGTGCAGCTCAGCGGCACTCTCGTCAAGTCGAACGGGCTCGTCCTCGAGGCAAAGACAGCGCTTTCCAGCGTGTGCGGCAAGAAGATCAAGGTGACGGCGAGTGCGCCGGATGCGCCGGATCGGTGGCGAGGTGATGCAGTCGTCAAGCCCACGGCCAGGAGCACGAGCGAGCTCGACTGCACTCCCGCGCTCAGGCCCCCGACGGTGACGATCACTACGGACAAAACGATTGTCGTCGAGTGCCAGACACTCTGGTTTCCGACGCATCCGGGGAACAAGACGCTGTTCGTGGAACTTCTCGAGGTCGATGCGAGCGGCGACGCCCCGGTGGCCGGTGTGACCGTGCGGTATGACTATCCGGTCGGTGGGGAGGGCGTGTGTGGAACAGCGGGGCGGCTGGTCGCGAGAATCTCACCGGGCGCCTTGTCACAGGCCACGAAGCACTACAAGGTCCGAGTCCGACGCAAGCAGGTCAACGGCACGATCTATGGTGTCCCGGTGCAGCCATCGGACGCGGTCCCTATTCCCTAGGCGGGTGGCGACCGTCCGACGGTGACGGCAAGCCGGCGGATTCCAGCCATCGATAATCGTCCAGGACCGTTCCCTGGCACCGGAGCTCGATCGTTTTTTTCCCGACCGGAGTCACGCGGACCCCTTCCCACCCTTTATCCGAGAAGATGACGTACGTAGCGGCGCTCGTTCTGAATTCCAAGTACGTTCCGGTGCTCCTTTCCTCGACGGCTGCTCTCCCTCGAACCGACTCGCTAAGGACACCGTACTTGAATGCGGAGCGGGGGTCGGCGCCCGGTCCGGGATACGCCAGCTCTATGTTCTGCGTCTTGCCGAACCGGTACTGAAGTGAACCTTTTCCTTCGGCGAAGTCTTTAGAGGCGCAGACGGAGAGGACCTTCCCTCCCGCGACCTCGCAGCTCAGGACGATCTTCTCCAAAGCAGTGCAGTGACTCGCCGGTGCAATCGCCTTTGGCGCGACGTCGCGTGCGCAGCGAAAACCTGTCCATTCGCTCCGGGTTGAAGGAGGCTCGATGCCACGATGGCCGACGCCTGCTGAGACTGCCCAGGTGAAGTAATCGCCCCCGCGCACGACGCGGTAGACGCGGTCGCTTTCGTCTTTGACGGAGAAAACACTGGACGTCCACTCGCTCACGTTGCCTGCTAGATCGTGAATCCCCAGCGGGCTATCTCCGGCCGGAAAACTGCCGACCGGGCAAGGAGCCGGGACCTCCGGCGCGTCGGGGCGATGCTGCCAACACACTTGACCCGAGGGGTTGTCATTTCCCCAAGGATACTTTGTGCCGCGCGTTCCGCCTCGTGCTGCCCACTCCCATTCCTCTTCGGTTGGCAGACGTTTCCCGGTGACCGCGCAGAAGAACGTTGCCTGGTTGAAGTCGACGCAATTGATGGGGAGCTTCCCGTCCTTGCCCCAAGTGCATTCGGAATGCATATCGGATTTCGAGCAGATGCCCCCCTCAACGCAGGCGGCGTAAGCGTCGGCGGTCACTTCGGTCCTATCCATGCAGAACGGGCGCACCGTGGTTGTCTGATTGAGACTTGCGGTCGTGTACGTACCCTCGCGCACGAGCACCATCCCGTCCGGGCAGACCGCGGCGAAAATGCTTGATGCGCCCAAGCTGGCGATCAGTGCGGAAGCAGTGCTCGGGAAGTTTCGAGGCATCCGTTCACACCCAATGTCTCCTGAGATTAGGGCAACGGCGTCCATCCGCCAATTCGGCGTCGTTACTCTGTCGCCGCTGCTGCCGGTAGCCGCGTCGTCTGCGGGGTCCTGGCAGGCGGCCAGCGAATCCCCCTCCGCCAACTGCGCATCGAACGCGGTCGAAGCCCGGCGGAGGCCAAGCGAATGCGTGTCCTGCTCGTGCATCCCAGCCCGCTGATGTACTCCGAGATCTATCTGCGGCTCGAGCCGCTAGGGCTCGAGCGCGTGGCGACCGCCATCCGCGCCGCCGGCCACGAGGTGAGGCTCCTCGATCTGCAGATCTTCACGCATCGGGACTACTCGAACGCGGTGGAGACGTTCCGGCCCGACGCCATCGGCTTTTCGGTCAACTACCTGGCCAACGTGCCGGAAGTGATCGACCTCGCGGTGGAGACGCGCCGCCGCTGGCCGCGCTGCTTCCTCTTCGCGGGCGGGCACAGCATCTCGTTCATCGCCAGGGAAGTGCTGGAACACGCGCGCGGCGCTCTCGACTGCGTGGTGCGCGGCGAGGGCGAGTTGATCGCGCCACGTTTGCTGGAGGCGATCGGGGACCCGCGCCTCTCCACCCTCCCTGGCGTGGTCACTCTCGATGGCGAGGGGCCGGCGCCTTTGCTGCTGGAGGATCTCGACGGCTTTCCGCCCGCGCGCGATCTGGCCCGGCGTCGGCACAAGTACTTCATCGGCGTGCTCGATCCCTGCGCCTCCGCCGAGCTGACGCGCGGCTGTCCCTGGGACTGCTCGTTCTGCAGCGCCTGGACTTTCTATGGTCGTAGCTATCGGAGGGTCTCGCCGGCGGCCGCCGCTGCGGATATCGCGCGCATCTCCGAGCCCAACGTCTTCTTGGTGGACGACGTCGCGTTCGTACATCCGGAGCACGGGCTCGCCATCGGCCATGAGCTGGAACGGCTTCGGGTACGCAAGCAGTACTACCTCGAGACCCGCTGCGACGTCCTGCTTCGCAACCGCGAGGTCTTCGAGTACTGGCGCCGCCTGGGGCTGCACTACATGTTCCTCGGCCTCGAAGCGCTGGACGAGGAAAGCCTCAAGCTCCACCGCAAGCGCATCACGCCCAACGAGAACCTCCGCGCCCTCGAAGTGGCGCGGGAGATCGGTTTCACCGTCGCGGTCAACATCATCGCCGACCCGAGCTGGGACGAGCGGCAATTCGCGGTCGTGCGCGATTGGGCGATGACGGTGCCCGAGATCGTGCACTTCACCGTCGCGACGCCGTATCCGGGCACGGAGATCTGGCACACGGAGTCGCGGCGCCTCACCACGCTCGACTACCGCCTCTTCGACGTCCAGCACGCGGTCCTCCCCACGCGACTGCCTCTCGACCGTTTCTACGAGGAGCTGGTGAAGACCCAGTCCGTGCTGAACCGCAAGCACCTCGGCGTTGCTGCTCTCCGCACCACGGCAGCGCTCGCCCTGCGGCTCGCGCTGCGCGGTCAGACGAACTTCCTCCGGATGCTCTGGAAGTTCGGAAGCGTCTATTCGCGCGAGCGGCAGTACAACGATCACTTCAAGCCGCTGAAGTACTCGATGCGTCCACCGGAGGCCCCCGGTGTCGCGCCGCCCCGAACGCGCGATCTCTTCGTCCACCTCGGATCGCCGGCTCGCAGAGCCGATGCGGAGTCCGCGCACTGACGCAGAATTCGCTCGGATGTCATGAAAGCGCCATGGTAGGCCTGCGTGGAGTTGGGAGACCAGCCCAATGGGACTACGATGGAACGCGCTGTGAGCGTACCCGAGACCAGGATTGCGACCGTGCCGGAAGGCTCCCGCTTGCTCTCCCGGGAGCTGTCCTGGCTGGCCTTCAACGAGCGGGTGCTGGAGGAAGCGGCCGATCCGCGCTGGCCGCTGCTCGAGCGGGTGAAGTTCCTGGCCATCTTCCACAGCAACCTGGACGAGTTCTTCATGATCCGCGTCGCGGGGCTGCACACGCTGCTGGAACAGGGCGAGGACGGGCCGGGCCCCGACGGATTCACGGCGCGCGAGCAACTGGAACGGATCGGGAGCGCGGTGCGGCGCCTGGTGCGCTCCGCTTCGGCAGTGCTCAGCGGCGAGCTGCTCCCAGCGCTGGAGAAGGCAGGCATCCGGCTGCACCGCCGCGGAACGCTGGGCCCGGAAGCACGGGCCAAGGCTGCGGACTACTTCCAATCCACCGTGTTCCCGGTGCTGACGCCGCTGCCGGTCGACCCAGGCCATCCATTTCCCTTCATCTCCAACCTCTCCCTTTCGCTGGCGGTGGAAGCTGAAGACCCCCTCACCGGCGAGCGGCGCTTCGCGCGCGTCAAGGTCCCGGAGATCCTCCCGCGTTTCGTGCCGCTCGGCGGCGATGACTTCATTCCGCTCGAAGAGCTGATCGAGTCGCACCTCGACGCGCTCTTTCCCGGGATGCGCATCGTCGGCGTCTACCCGTTCCGCATCACCCGGGACATGGACATGGCCATCCTCGAGGCGGAAGCGGACGATCTGCTGCAAGTGGTGGACCGCCAGGTCCGGCGCCGCCGCTTCGGCCACGTGGTACGGTTGGAGATCGATTCCCAGCCGCCGGAGCGCATCCGCGGGCTGCTGCTCGACAAGCTGCAGCTGGAGCGCGACGATCTCTACGAATGCTGTTCGCCGCTGGGGGCCAGCGCGCTGATGGCGCTGGCCGGGCTACAGCGCCCGGACCTGCACGACCCGCCTTTCGTTCCCGCGGTGGCGCGGGAGCTGGTGGAAGGCGACGTGTTCGCGGCCATCCGCGCCGGCGACGTGCTGCTGCACCACCCCTACGATTCCTTTGCGCCGGTGCTCGCGTTCCTGCGGCAGGCGGCGGCGGACCCTGACGTGCTGGCGATCAAGATGACGCTCTACCGCACCGGCGCCAGCTCCGAGATCGTCAGGAGCCTGACCACCGCGGCGGAGAACGGCAAGCAGGTGGCGGTGGCCATCGAGCTCAAGGCGCGCTTCGACGAGCGCAACAACATCGAGTGGGCGCGCGCGCTGGAGCGGTCCGGGGTGCACGTCTTCTACGGCAGCGCGGAGCTGAAGATCCACGCCAAGGCGGCCTTGGTGGTCCGTCGCGAAAGCGATCGGATTCGCCGCTACGTGCACCTCTCCACCGGCAACTACAATGCAGCCACCTCGCGCGTCTACACCGACGTGGGCCTGCTCACCTGCGCGCAGGAGATCGGCGAGGACGTAAGCGAGCTTTTCAATGCCCTTTCGGGCTTCGCCCGGCCCACCTACCGCGAGCTGGCGGTGGCGCCTGACACGCTCGCGCCTCGGTTCCTGGCCCTGATCGGCGAGCAGGCAGAGCGCGCCCGCGCGGGCAAGCAGGCGCGCATCTTTGTCAAGATGAACGCGCTGGTCGACGCCGAGATCATCGAAGCGCTCTACGCGGCCTCGCAGGCGGGAGCGCAGAGAAGAGCAGGTGTTCCTCTCCTCCGCGGACTGGATGCCGCGCAACCTCCATCGCAGGGTGGAGCTGATGTTCCCGGTGCGGCACCTCGAGCTACGGCAGCGGCTGCGGCGCGAGGTGATCGAGCCCGCGCTGTCCGACAACTGCCGCGCGCGCGACCTGGATGCCTCTGGCATCTACCGGCGCAGGACTCCAGCGCCCGGCGAGCCCGAGCGCGATGCGCAGCACGCGGCTTTCGCGGTGGTGCAGCGGCGGGCGGTCCACAGCGCTCCCCCCAGCCGCGCTCGCCGCCGATCCTGAAGCTCGTCGGCTTCCGTCCGCAAACCGCATCATCCGGCGCCCGCCGGCGTCGTAAGGACCGGTAACGAATCCTTCGAATCCGGTTGACCGCGACGACGTCAGACCAGAGAACGATGAACGATCTGATCGGTTCGGTGGCAGGGGTCCTCACCACCGTCGCATTCGTGCCGCAGTTGCTGAAGATCCATGCGAGCAAATCGGGCAGGGACGTCTCTGGGCGGACCTTCCTCATCTTCAGCATCGGCGTGGTGCTTTGGCTCGTCTACGGCGTCCGGATCAGGTCCGCTCCGGTCATCTTCGCGAACCTGGTCACGCTGGTTCTCTCCGTCGTCATCCTCGCACTGAAGTTTCGCTACAGCCGCCGGGAGCGGCGCGTCGAGCCGAGCGCGGATGCCGGTTGAGGCAAGGGGATTCGTAGCGT
The DNA here is from genome assembly GCA_005879505.1 of Deltaproteobacteria bacterium. Lineage (GTDB taxonomy): Bacteria > Myxococcota > Myxococcia > Myxococcales > 40CM-4-68-19 > 40CM-4-68-19. The sequence goes on along the minus strand of VBKQ01000006.1, from coordinate 12,129 downwards.
GACGGATCTGTAGCCCCTCTCGAATCCGAGCACGGTTTCCCGGCGCTCGTCGACGGCAGACGGTTTCCGGTCGGATCCGGCCAGTCGCGTAACCATCCGGCTCCTAAGCTGTACCCCATGAAGCAAGCAGCGAAATGGTGCAGCACAAACCGATGTGCCGGAACACTTCCGGCGAGAAAGGAAGCCAACATGTCTTCGAAAATGACGCTCTCGATCGCCGTTGCGCTCGCGTTGTCCGCCATCGGCGGCGTCGCGCGCGCGAACCCCATCCCGACCAGCACGGACGAGGCGCGCGCCCAGTTCGGGCAGGTCACCAGCCAGGAGTCCATTGACCACACGGCCCAGGCGAACGCCCAGGTCACCAGCACGGACGATGCTCGCGCCGTTGCCGGCAACTCGGTCCCCGCGCCGATCAGCCCCGAGGTTCAGTCCTTGATCGCGAAGGACGAGGGCGAAGGTCGCGACGCGGCGTTCGCAGGCGATCAGGAATCCGCCCAGACGCAATCGCTGGCCGTCACCCCGGCGGGTAGCGGGATGGCCGAGCAGGGCAACTGACGGCCATCCACGATGAACACGCACGGACGGATCGTCGCGCTCGCGAGCGCCGTTTGCTGCCAGGCAGCGGCGCTCGCGGCGCGACCATGGTTGACCCATGGCACGCCTGAATCGACTCCTCCGTGACGCCTGGGCGCTGGCCGTCCCGTACTGGCGGTCCGAGGACCGCTGGGCCGCGCGAGCGCTCCTGCTCGTCGTCGTGGTGCTCAACCTCGGGATCGTCTACCTCAACGTCCTCCTCAACCAATGGAACAACGCTTTCTACAATGCGCTGCAGGACAAGAACTACGCGGTGTTCCTCCACCAGCTCGTCCGCTTCTCCTGGCTCGCAGTCCTTTACATCATCGTCGCCGTCTACCAGCTCTACCTCAACCAGATGCTCCAGATCCGCTGGCGGCGCTGGCTCACCGATCGCTATCTGCAGGCCTGGCTCGCCGGGGGCGCGTACTACAGGATGCAGGTCGCCGCGGCGAAAACGGACAACCCGGATCAGCGCATCGCCGAGGACCTGAACCTCTTCGTCTCCGGGACGTTCGGGCTCGCCATCGGCGGGCTGCGCGCCGCAGTGACGCTGGTCTCATTCGTCGTCATCCTCTGGGGGCTCTCGGGCACTGTCGTCATCCCGCTCGGCCGCGCGTCGTTCGCCGTGCCGGGCTACATGGTGTGGACGGCCCTCGTCTACGCCATCGTGGGCACCTGGGTCACCAGCCGCATCGGACGCCCGCTGGTGCAGCTCAACTTCGAGCAGCAGCGGTACGAGGCGGATTTCCGCTTCGGCCTCGTCCGGTTCCGCGAGAACGCCGAGAGCGTGGCGCTGTACCACGGCGAGAGCGCCGAGCTGCGCGGCTTCCAGGCGCGGTTCGGGGCCGTAGTGCGGAACTTCTGGGAGATCATGCGGCGCCAGAAACGGTTGACGTGGTTCACAGCGGGGTACGCGCAGGCCGCGGTCATCTTTCCCATCGTCGTCGCCGCTCCGCGCTACTTCCGGGGCGCCATCCACCTCGGCGGGCTCATCCAGACCGCCACCGCTTTCGGCCAGGTGCAGGACTCGCTGAGCTTCATCGTCTCCTCCTACACGGACATCGCCACCTGGCGCTCGGTGATCGAGCGACTGGTCGGCTTCGAGCGCGATCTCGCGCAGGTGCGCAGCGAACCAGCCGGCGGGGGAATCGCGCACCTCGAAGACGATGCCGCGCGCCTCGCCCTCGAAAAGCTGGATCTCGAGCTCCCCGACGGACGGCAGCTGATCGGGGGAGTGAACCTGTCGCTCGCGCGGGGCGACACGGTGCTGCTCGGGGGACGGTCGGGCACCGGGAAGAGCACGCTGATTCGCGCCGTTGCCGGCATCTGGCCGTTCGGTCGCGGTGCGGTGCGGCTGCCGCGCGGCGCCCGGATCCTCGTTCTCCCGCAGAAGCCGTACCTACCGATCGGCACGCTGCGGGACGTAGTGGGCTTTCCGGGCGAGGCGGACGATGCGACCCTGCGCGAGGCGCTCGCGGCAGTGGAGCTCCCGGAGCTGGCCGGACGACTCGATGAAGCCGACCACTGGGCGCTGCGGCTCTCTCCGGGCGAGCAGCAGCGGATCGCCTTCGCGCGTGCCCTCGTCCAGAAGCCCGACTGGCTCTTCCTCGACGAGGCGACCTCGGCATTGGACGAGGCGACCGAAGCGCGCCTCTACCGGCTCCTGCGCGAGCGGTTCCCGGACGTCGCCCTCTTCAGCGTGGGTCACCGGGGAACGCTTCGCCCCTTCCACGCTCGCGAGCTCGTCGTGCGATCGGACGGAAAGGGGCCCGCCCGCATCGTGGACGTAACCGCCGGCGGCGCAGAGAAGGTGGGGTGAGCTCGATATGGTCCTGTAACGTGCGATCACACCCCTGTCTGGAATCGATCACCCTCGCCATGGCGATCGGGCTGCATCCCTGATCAGCCCTCGAATCCGGCTTGGCACGGGCCGTGAAAGGGTTGAAGCCACGCGTCAGCGCAGGTCCGTAGTTTCCGGGGAGCATCGCCAATGTGGATCGTTCGCCTAGCCCTTCGCCGGCCCTACACCTTCGTGGTGTTGGCCATGCTCATCGTCCTGATGGGCATGATGACGATCCTGCGGATGCCGACGGACATGTATCCCGAGATCAACATCCCGGTGGTCGCGGCCATCTGGAACTTCAACGGCCTCCCGCCCACGGAAATGGAAGGGCGGATCACGTCGATCTTCGAGCGCGCGACGACCACGACGGTCAGCGGGATCGAACATCTGGAGTCCCTGACGCTCGGCGGCACATCCGTCATCAAGATCTTCATGCAGCCCGGCTCCTCCGTCGATGGGGCAGTCGCGCAGGTCGCGGCCGTCTCCCAGCCGATCCTGCGGCAGATGCCACCGGGTGCGACTGCGCCGCTGGTCATGGGGTACAGCGCCAGCAACGTTCCCGTCCTTCAGCTCGGCCTCACCAGCCCGACGTTGCCGGAGCAGCAAGTCTACGATCTCACCACCAACTTCCTGCGCACCGGCCTGGCGACCGTACAGGGCGCGCAGGTCCCCTTGCCGTATGGCGGCAAGGTGCGCACGGTCGTGGTCGACATCGATCCGCAGAAGTTGTTCGCCTGGGGAATCTCGCCGTCGGATGTGACGACGGCCGTCAATCAGCAGAACGTGATCCTGCCGAGTGGCACCGCGAAGATCGGTTCGCTCGAATACAACGTGCTGATGAACGGCAGCCCGGACGTGATCACCGGGCTCAATGATCTTCCCGTCAAGAAGGTCAACGGGGCGATGGTCTACCTGCGCGACGTGGCGCACGTGCGCGACGGCTACGTGCCGCAGACGAGCATGGTCCTGACGAATGGGATCAAAGGGGCGCTGCTCCCGATCCTCAAGGCGCAAGGCGCGAGCACGCTCGACGTCGTCTCGCGAACCCGGGCGGCGCTCCCGGGCATCCAGGCGACCCTGCCGCCGGATCTACAGATCAAGCCCCTCGCCGATCAGTCGGTCTTCGTGAAGGGCGCGGTGGTGGGGGTCGTGCGCGAAGCCGCCATCGCAGCCGGTCTCACGGGGATCATGATGTTGCTCTTCCTGGGGAGCTGGCGCTCGACGGTCGTGGTGATGACCTCCATTCCGCTTTCGCTCCTGGTCTCGATCATCGTGCTCAATTGGTTCGGGCAGACGATCAATCTCATGACGCTGGGCGGGATGGCGCTCGCGGTCGGCATCCTCGTCGACGACGCGACCGTCGAAGTGGAGAATTTCCACCGGCAGCACGCGATGGGCAAACCGGTGCTCCGTGCCATCCTCGACGGGGCAGCGGAGATCGCGGTTCCGGCGCTCGTCTCGACGCTCTGCATCTGCATCGTCTTCCTTCCCGTGACGCTGATCGCCGGAGTGGCGAAATCGCTCTTCATCCCGCTCGCGATGGCGGTCGTCTTCGCGATGCTCACTTCGTACTTCCTCTCCCGCACCTTGGTTCCCACCCTGGTCCGCTACCTCCTTGCGAACGAAAAGCCGGGAGGAGAGACCGGCGGCCGCAACCCGATCGCTTGGATGAGCAGGCGGGTCGAGCGGGGCTTCGAGCGGCTGCGCGAGGTGTACGGCCGGGCGTTGCAGCTCGCCCTGCACCATCGAAAGGTATTCGTCCTCGCGTTCGCGGCGGCGGTCGCGATCTCGCTGTCCTTGATTCCCCTCCTCGGACGCGACTTCTTTCCCGCCGTCGATGCCGGGCAGATCCGCCTTCACGTGCGCGCTCCTGCGGCGACCCGGATCGAGGATACGCAACGACTCTTCGGTGCGGTGGAGGACCGCGTGCGCGCGATCGTTCCGCCCGGCGAGCTCGACACCATCACCGACAACATCGGCGTTCCCGTCAGCGGCATCAATCTCGTGCTCGGCGACCCCTCGATGATCTCCAGCGCCGACGGCGAGATGCTCGTGTCGCTGACGCCCAAGCACGGCCCGACCGCAGAGTACGTGAAGGCATTGCGGCGCGACCTCCGGGAGAAATTTCCCCAGGCCAAGTTCTTCTTCCTGGCCGCCGACAGCTCTACGCAGATCCTCAACTTCGGGCTCTCCGCGCCGATCGACGTGCAAATCGTCGGCCCGGCGGCAAATCAGGATGCGAACTTCGCCGCCGGCCGGGACCTGGTGCAGAAGATGACCTCCATTCCGGGCGCCGTCGACGTGCACCTGGCGCAGGTCAACGAATCGCCGGAGCTGCTGGTGGACGTCGACCGCACCGCCGCGCAGGACGTCGGGCTCACGATGCGAGACGTCGGGAGCGACCTGCTCGTCTCGCTCTCCGGCAGCTTCCAGACCGCTCCGAACTTCTGGATGGACCCGAAGACCGCCGTCCAGTACTCCGTCGCGGTCCAGACGCCTCAGGTCCGGATCGACTCCATCCAGGCGGTCGAGTCGACGCCTCTCATGAGCAGCACCGCCAGCGTGGTCAACTCGGGATCCTTCGCCACCCCCGTCCTGGCGAGCTCGACCCGGCCCGAGCTGCTCTCCAACGTCGCCAGCGTCTCGCGCATCACCGGTCCGACGAACATCACGCATTACAACATTGCCCGGACCGTCGACGTGCAAGCGAACGTCGAAGGGGCCGACCTGGGCTCGGTGTCGGCGGCGGTGCAAAAGCTCGTCGCCGAGACGCGCGCGCACTTGCCACGCGGATCGACGATCAAGCTGACTGGGCAGACCCAAGCGATGAATGCGTCGTTCAGCGGCCTCGGGTTGGGGATCGTGGTCGCCATCGTGCTCGTCTACCTGCTCCTGGTGGTGAACTTCCAGTCGTGGCTCGAGCCGGTGATCATCCTGATGGCCCTGCCCGGCACGCTCGCCGGAATCGTCTGGGGCCTGTTCTTGACCGGCACGACCCTCAGCGTCCCGGCACTGATGGGAACCCTGATGAGCATCGGCGTGGCGACCGCCAACAGCATCCTCGTGGTCACCTTCGCGATCGAGCGCCTCCGCGAAGGCGCCGATGTCGTCACCGCGGCGCTGGAGGCCGGACGTACCCGGTTGAGGCCGGTGATCATGACCGCGACGGCGATGATCCTCGGGATGCTTCCGATGTCACTCGGTCTTGGCGACGGCGGGGAGCAGAACGCACCGCTGGGCCGCGCTGTGGTCGGCGGACTCCTGTTCGCCACCGTGTCGACGCTCTTCTTCGTGCCGGTGGTCCTCAGCGCGATCGGCTATCGGCCGGCGTCCCAGGAGGACGCGCCGGAACTGAAAGAGGAGCGGGCGTGAGCGCTACCTGGGGGATTCCGATGCCATTGCGCAGTTGGAACAGACGGTACCTCGCGGTTGCCGGTGCGGTATTGTTGGTCGCCGCGGCATTCCTGCTTGGATATCTGCCCAGGCGTCTGGCCCGCTCGAAACTCGCGGCCGCCACCGCCGCCGAGCAAGGGCCGCCGCGTGTGGCCGTCGCCAAGGCAGTCGCCGTCGATGCGGGCCGCACGCTGACGCTACCGGCAGACCTGGTGGCGTTTCAGCAGACGTTCGTCAATGCGAGGGCGAGTGGGTACGTGCGTCGCTGGCTGGTGGACATCGGCGATCGCGTGAAGAACGGGCAGCTCCTCCTGCAGCTCGACACCCCCGAGCTCGACAAGCAGCTCGCGTCAGCTCGGGCCTCCCTGTTGCAAACGATTGCGGCGCTGGCGCAAGCGAAGGCGAACCGCGATTTCGCTTACGTCACTGCACGGCGCGAACAGGAGCTCTTCGTCAAGTTGCTCATCTCCGCCCAGGAAAACGACCAGGCGCAGACGCAAGCGGCGGTCTGGGATGCCAACGTGAAAGCTGCGAGCGCCACCGTCAACGCGCAGCGCGCCAACGTACAGCAGCTCGAGCAGCTCGTTGCGTTCGGAAAGGTGTATGCGCCGTACGATGGAACGATCACCCGGCGCGTGGTGGACGTCGGGACCTTGGTGAACGCGGGCGCCGGGACGACGGCCACCGCGCTCTTCGAGATCTCGAGGACGGATCCGATGCGCGCGTTCGTGGACGTGCCGCAGGCGTTCGCGCCCAGCGTCCACGCCGGCGCGGACGCGAAGGTCGCCGTGAGGAATTTCCGCGGCCGCGTCTTCACGGGGCGCATTGTCCGGGACGCCGGCGCGCTCGATCCTGCGTCGCGCACGCTCCGCACCGAGGTGGATCTCCCGAACCCGAAGGGTGAGCTCCTTCCCGGGATGTACGTCGACGTTTCGCTCGACGTAGCGCTTTCGCACCAGGTGATCCGGGTGCCGTCGAGCGCCGTGATCGCGGATTCCCGGGGTGTGCACGTCGCCGTCGTGGACGGGAGCGGGGAAGTGCGCCTGGTGGCGGTGACGCCAGGGCTGGACAACGGCAACACGGTCGACCTGGTTGCCGGCCTTTCGGGGGGCGAGCAGGTCATGGTGACTCCGCCGAGCAGCGTCACGGACGGCATGCAGGTCCAGGCGGTGAGCGCGAAATGATCGCGCTCCTCGCCATCCTCCTCGCCCAGGCATCGCCGGGGCGCGTGCTCACTCTCGCGGAAGCACAGCGCGTGGCCCAGGAGCGGCAGCCGCAGCTTCGCGCGGCGCGAGGGAACACCGAGGCGGCCGACGGGCGGGTCGAGCAATCCCGCTCCGGACTGCTCCCGCAGCTGTCCGCCGCCTCGAGTTGGGAGCGAACGACCAGCAACTTCCTCTTCCGTCCGGGCGTAACCGCCCGCCCGGGCTTGGCCACTTCCTGGTCCGCCATCAATTACTTCGACAACGCCGTGACGCTCTCGCAGCTCGTCTGGGACTTCGGGCAGACCAGCAACTTCTGGCGCTCGTCGCAGGCCAGCGCGCGCGCCACGGCGGATCAGGAGCGCGTCACCCTCCAACAGACCCTCCTCCAGGTCCGCACTGCCTTCTTCAACGCGGTCGCCTTCAAGGAACTCCTCGCGGTCGCGCGCGAGACGCTGGCCAATCAGCACAATCACCGCACGCAGATCCGGGGATTCGTGCAGGCGGGCACACGGCCTCCGATCGACCTGTCGCAGGCGGAGTCGGACTACGCCTTCGCGGAGGTGGCGGTCGTCAATGCGGTCAACGCGTACGAGCGATCCAAAGTGCTCTTGAACCAGGCCATGGGGCTGGAGGCGGCCATCGACTACGACGTCGCCAGCGACGGGCTCCCGCAGCAGGCCGACGAAGACGGCCCGTTCGAACCGCTCCTCCAGAACGCGCTGGCGGCGCGGCCGGAGATCGCCTCCGCGACGGAGCAGGTCAAGGCGCAGCAGCTCCTGATCCAGTCCGCACGCGGCTCTTATGCTCCCTCCATCGCCCTTCAAGGGTCGTTCGTCCAAGCCTCCGAGGCCGGCTCGAACTACTCGGGCTGGAACGTCGCCGGGGGAGTCACCCTCACCTGGAACCTGTTCCAGGGCGGGCTGACGAATGGACGGGTGCACGAGGCAGAGGGCAACCTCGCCTTCGCCGCCGCGCAGCTCGACGTGCTGCGGCAGCAAGTGCGCGTCGACGTGGACCAGGCCCTGCTCGCCATTCGCGCGGCGAAAGCAGCGCTGGCCTCGGCGAGTAGGGCGCTGCTCGCGGCGCGCCAGCGCTTGTCGCTCGCGGAAGGGCGCTATCAGAACGGGTCCGGTAGCGTGATCGAGCTGGGCGACGCGCAGATCGCCGCCTCGAACGCGGCGGCGCAGGTGGTCCAGACGGACTTCCAGCTCGCCACCGCGCGCGCCCAGCTGCTGTTCGCGCTCGGTCGCGCGTGAATCCCATACCAAGGTGTAATTGGAACTCCGGCCGCGAAGGGCGATGATAGGGGCAGCGAAAGATTCCGCTTGCTCAAGAATCCCTTCATCTCCGTCGTCGATGACGATGACTCGGTCCGCGAGGCCCTCGGGGCCTTGCTCAGGGCCCTCGAGTTCGAAGTGGGGCTCTTCGCCTCCGCCCCGGAGTTCTTGAGCTCGGATCGGGTGCGCAAGACCGACTGCTTGATCCTCGACGTCCGCATGCCGGGGATGAGCGGGCCGGAGCTGCAGCGCCGCCTGGTGGAGACCCATCGGGACGTGCCGGTCATCTTCATCACCGCGCATGGAGATGAGGAGCGGCGGGCGCGAGCCCTGAAGGGCGGAGCGGTGGATTACCTGTTCAAGCCCTTCAGCGAGGAATCCTTGCTGAATGCGGTGCAAACGGCTCTCGGCGAGAAATGACCGCCGTCACAGCCCGAATCCGGAGAAGACGTAGAACGAGGTGCCCTCCTCCGATTTCACCACCGCCGCCCTGAGCGAAGCCGCGAGAGCGTAGGGTGCCAGCGTGGAAAGCCCCAGCCAGATGCCGCCGCCAGACCCGGTGTGCCACTTCGACGAGCTCTCCCCCGCCAGGAACACGCGCCCGAAGTCGCACAATCCGAACACGCCGTAACGGAGCGGGAGGATTGCACTGTACCTTCCCAGCGCCAGATCGATCTCGGTGTTGGCGACGACGGAGGCGTCGCCGGCGAAACGGTTCAGATCGTAGCCTCGGAGGAGATTGCCGCTGGAGGTGCCGGTGAGATCCAGGGACGAGGAGTAGGCGGTACCGCCGAGGAACGCAGACTCGAAGAATGGATATCTTCCCCAGTTCCGCTCGCCGGCGACGCGCGCGCTGAAAAGCACGTCGGTGAGCACATGCGCGCCGAAGGCGGCGGAGGCCGCGCCGCGGAGCTTGCTGAAGGATGCTTCGTTGCTGAAGATGGTGGGGGTGTGGCGGCCGCTCACTTCCAGCGTGAACCCTCGCAGGGAGGTGAGCGTACCCGTGCGCGTGTCGAGCGCGAGGCCCACCTCCCCGCTCCCCAGGGTCAGCCCGCCGGAACCGTACGGTCGCGCCGCGCCGATGAACCCGTTGTCCTCCACGCTGGAGACGTGCTTGAACAGCGCTCCGATCCGGCCGCGCAGCGGCCCGAAGAGCGGCCTTTCGAGCATCGGATTGACCGTCACCTGCGGCTGGCGAACGTCGTAGAACCCGTTCGATGCCAGCGACGAGTTGCGCGGCGTCTCGTTTCCGAATCCGAAGAACTCCACCACGTCCATGCCCGAATAAGCGAGATAGAACAGGCCCCGCAGCGGGGAGCGCGTGCGGAAGTCTGCGCCGTACTCCAGGCGTGGCTGGTTCGTTCCCGTCGACCAGGCGGCGCCGAACTTCATCTGCGAGGCGTACGGCTCGAGATCGAAGCCGTAGGTGGTCCGCTGAAGGATCATCCCCAGAACCAGCCCGCGGTTCGAGTCATAGCCGAACTGCGGAAAGAACAGGGAATCGCGACCCCAGTCGCGAGTCGTCTCGTATTTCCTGCGCTCGCTCGCCAGCGGGTCGGGCTTCGCCCAAGGCTGCAGCGCCTGAGCTGGGGCCTGGGGGGGAGGAACCGGTGCGTAGATCGCGGTCGCGGAGGGGTCGCTGCTGCGGTCGACGACTTCGTCGGTCCCGGGCGGACAAATGACCCGTAGCGTGATGGCGCGGTTCGCGGCGCCCTCTACGATGACGTGGTCCCCGCCGCCCATGGTGTAGAGGCGGATTTCGCTGGTCTCGCCGGGCAGGAACGTCCTGTGGAAGAACGGAGTCGAGCCGCGCTCTCCGGTGCTCTCCTCGCGCGCGTAGATGGACACCTCGGTAGCGCCGCTCGCGTGCCTTCGAACCTCGAAGTCCTCGGAGCGACTCGTTCCTCGGACGTCGACGTCGTTTGCCAGCAGGCGGTAGTACTCCCGCGAAACCTCGGTGAGGAGGTCCCGGCGCGAGCGCAGGGCCCGCTCCAGATCGGCGCCGACCTCGGCATGCATCGCTGGCGGCAAGCGGTGGACGGCCTCGGAGATGACCGCGTCCGTGAGCTTCGGGACCAGTTGCGCCGTGACCGTTTCCCATTCAGGCCACTCGAGACCGACGAGGAACCGGCGGTCCATGTAGCGGGCGGCGAAGGTCACCTTGTCGATCGGCGGATAGGTCGTTCCCCACCCGGTGACCTGCTTGCCGTAGTACTCGGCCAGGGAAGGCAACGCGCCGTCGAATCGGCTGAATGCGGCATCGCGATCGCGGGGGACGACCCGCCAGACGCGCCCTTGGCCTTGGTGCAGCAGGACCCATCGAAACTGACCGACGTGCCGGTCCCAGTCTCCCACCAGGATGTCGATCAGGCGGGCGCGAAGGTAGTCGCGCGCGTCGACGTGCTCGTCGCTGCGGCCGTCGAGCCGCTCGAAGAGGAAGAGCGTCTCCTCCTCCTTCTCGACCCCCGGAAGGCGGTGCTCGATCCGCTCTTCCATCAACCCGAGCATCCCGGCGAAGGTTCGTCTGTACTCGCCGAGTCGTGGATCGTCGGGCATCACCACCAGCTCGGGCGTCGTGTGGAAGACGCCGGCCGCCTCGAGGAGCGGCGCGACCACCAGCGCGCCGCAGGGAAAATACGCGCTGGTCATGTCCTGGGCGAACCCGCCGATCAGTCCCCGGCGCGTATCTGGATCGAGAATGCGGGTCGGATCCTTGTCGACCGATCGGAACGACCAGGCGCGTCCGTCGGCGCTTTCGAGGCGCAGGTTGGTCGTCTCCAGCCCGCCGCCCTGACGCTCGGGAAGCAGCCCGCCGTGAAACGTCGACAGATCGAGGACGGGGACTTCGACGGGCGTGTTCCAGGCCTTCCGCCAGTGGGCGCCCAGGAGCAAGCGGCGGAGCCATCCGGCCTGGTAGCGGGCGCCGGGAACGACGGTGACCGTTCGCGCTGGCTCGACCTCGGCGGAGGGCGCGGCTCCTGCCGCCAGGAAGACCGCGACGATCAATGCTGACCGATTGAGCATCATGGCTCCAGCCGCGAGCGCATCCCCCGGTGCTGCGTGAGCTCCGTCGATGCGAGGCTCGACTCAGCGCGCCTCGCTGACAGCGGCCGTCACCGCCATCAGGTCGTCGCGGCGGTTCTGCCGCCATGCGGCCTTGTCGTGTCCGGGCGCGCGCGGACGCTCCTCGCCGTAGCTGATCGTCGTGATGCGCGAGGGTTCGAGACCGAGGTTCAGGAGGTACGTCTTCGCAGCGTCGGCACGGCGCTGGCCGAGGGCCAGGTTGTACTCACGCGTGCCCCGCTCGTCGCAGTTTCCCTCGATGCGCAGGTTCTGGTCGGGGCGCTGCTGCGCCAGATCGAAGAACGCCTGCAGCGTGTCCCGTGCCTGCGCACTCAGCTCGGAGCTGTCGAATCCGAAGTAGACGCTGGTCGCGACGATCTCGACGCTGAGCGGCGCTGGTGCTCGCTTGGCCTCAGGCGCGGAAGAAGGCGGCGGAGGGGGGGCTGCTTGCGCCATCGGCTCCGCCGGCGCTGGAGGCGGAGGCGGTTGCGCGTGCGAGCAGGCTGCGGCGATCGAGGTCGCGGCCGCGAAGACAAGGACGGATCTCATGTCTACGAGGCCTGTGGTGAGCGCGGGAACTTGTCGAGGATCGCCGTGACCGTCTTCCAAAGATCCTGCTCGTATTGCGCCTCGTTGTCGGAGACCTTGGCCACTCCCTGTCCGCGCCAGAGCAGCTCCTTGGTGTTGGGATCGATCACGTCGACGATCACGGTGCCCTGCGTGTATTCCGTGACGGTCGGTTGCTCATACGGCCCGAAGCCCCACCAGCGCG
>VBKQ01000235.1 GCA_005879505.1 Deltaproteobacteria bacterium | reverse complement strand
TGCACCCCCGCAACCTGGGGCCGGAATTGTTGATTCCCAAACCGCGGCTTTTCCGCGCGGCGGTGTGCGATTACTGCGCCTTCGCAACCACCCATTCCCGGGAAGCGAATCGCGTCGCGACTAGGGTCGTGGACAAGTCGTGTTGGGCGCAGAATTTGGCTGATTTGTGAGACGTCGAAAGGCTATGCCGCGTGACCGTGAGACCGCTGCGGCTCCGACGCCCTCGCGCTGCCTTCGTCGCCGGTTACCACGAGGTCGAACGAACCCTCGAGCGACACCACGCGAAACGGCACTCCGACGGCTACTGCTCGCGGCGGCACGTCGCGGTTGACCACGGAATTCGCGCCGATCGCCACATCGTCTCCGACGACAATCGGCCCGAATACCTTCGCGCCAGGCCCGAAGTAGACCCGATCTCCCACGCGCGGTACACCGCGCCGCTCGCCACGGCCACCGATGCCGATCGTCACTCCTTGCGAGAGATTGCAGTCCATGCCGACCTCAGCCTCGGGATGAACGACCACGCCATTTGTGTGGCGCAGATGCAGGCCACCGCCGATCTTGGCGTTGACCGGCAGCTCGATCCCGCCCGCGATCTGCAAGACGCCGTGAATCGGTCCATGCACGAGACGCAACGCGCGCCGCCATGGCAAGGGCATGCCGGCGATCGCGTGTCCCACGCGATAGCTGAGGACGATCCAGGTCGAAAGCTCAAATAGGTAATCGACCGGCCGCGCCCCCATCCGCACAGCGCGGCGGATGTCCCGGCGCACGTCCGCAGTGAAGCCCATGCCCCTCCCTCCGCTCGAGGTTTGAGCATCCAACGCCTGGCGAGCAACTCGGACCAGCGCCGGAGACGTGTTTTTTGAACAACAGCTACAGAACGCTCACGCCGCTGGCGCGGATCAGGCAGGTCATGAATCTGCTGATGCTGGTGCACCGAGAGTTGCATATGATGACTCCAGATACCGACGGTGGTGGTGCACACGTGGCGGATGACTTTAGGACTGATGGCCGCGCACCATGACCGTTTCCGGCAAATGGGCGCCGATGAAGATCCGCCGGGCCACAGCACTGGACGCCGACGAGATCGCCCGCATCATCAATGCCGCGTTCGAGATCGAGCAGGAATTCAGGCGAGGCGAGCGGACCTCCTCGTCAGAGGTCCTCAGCTCGATTTCGATGAGAAACGAGCTCTTCCTCGTCGCCGAGGACGGGGGCCGACTGGTCGGTGCCGTCGAGGTTCGCGTCGACGGCGACACCGGATACTTCGGGATGCTGGCTGTCGACGCGCCAGTCCGTCGCGGAGGAATCGGACGCGCTCTAGTCGAGGCAGCCGAAGCGCATTGCCGCGGGGCAGGCTGCTCGGTCATGACGATGAGCACCGGTGAGAACCGCACCGAGCTCATCCCGTACTACGAGAAGATGGGCTACCGGGTGACTGCCGTCGAACCGTCGACGAGCTCCGCGTTCAAGTACCCCATCCGTGTCGTGAACATGGAGAAGCGGTTGTAGCTGCTGTCGCGCCTATTCGACGACAACGCGTCGCACCAGCGCGCGAAAGGCGCGCGCCGCCGTGTCGGCATGCGTGCGCTCGTGCCAGCTCATCGCGAACTTCGTCGTGTGCGCCGGCAGCGGCGTCGCGAGCGCGCGGAGGCCGAGGCTCGCAGCCTTCGCGGCGAAGAGCGAGGACGGCAGCATCGTCACGAGGTCGCTCACGGCGACGACTTCGGCGGCGGTGCTGAAGGAGGGCATGGTCATGACGATCTCGCGCGGGATGTTGGCCTGGGCGAACGTCGCGGCGAACGGATCGCCGAAGCGCTTGCCGGGGACCATGTCGACGCGCACGTGACGGAGATCGGCGAGCGCGCGGCGAGAGAGCTTGCCGGCGGCGGCCGATGGGTGATCGCGGCGCGCGACGAGGAGGCTGCGGTCTTCGAGCAATGGCTCGACGTGAAGCCCGGGACCTTTGCTTCGGATGCCGAGGTGAAGGTCGATATCCGAGGAGCCGAGATCGCCGAGCGAGACCAGCGAGTCGATGCCGACGACGCGCAGATGGGCGAGTGGTAGCTCGCGGCGCATCGAAATGGCGAGGCGCGGGATCCAGGCGACTTGACCGACGTCAGCAACGGCGACGGTGAACGTGCGCGTGCACCTCGCAGCGTCGAACGGCGCGGTGACGAGCGCTGCCTCGAGATCGTGGAGCGTGCGAGCAAGGATTGGAGCGAGCTCGATGGCGCGCGGCGTGGGGACGATGCCCCGACCTTTGCGGGTGACGAGCGGATCGCCGAGCGCGTCGCGCAGGCGGGCGAGGGCGTTGCTGACCGCGGACGGCGTGACGTGCAGGCGTCCGGCGGCACGCGCGACGTTCTGCTCGAGGAGCACGACGTGGAGCATGAGCATCAGGTTGAGGTCGATTGAGGAAAGGCTCACGGATGGTGAGCTTACATATCACGAATCATCACTTCCGGAGTTGGTTCCCGGAACGCAAGCTATCGGCCATGCAGAAGTCGATTCCCTGGTTCGCCATCGCCGCGGCCGTGCTGGCCGCATCTCCCTCGTCATCGGGCTCGACCGGGTCGTCGGGCCCAGCAAGGACCGCTCCGATGTCCACAACTCCTCTTGTCGAATCCCTCCACCGTGTCGACGTTCTCGACTCGTTCATCTCCTATCGCGAGATGGGTTCGGGCGCGCCGATGGTGTTCCTGCACGGCAACCCGACCTCCTCGTACGTGTGGCGGAAGGTGCTCCCGCTGCTGTGCGGGCAGCACCGATGCCTCGCGCCCGACCTGATCGGCATGGGGCGATCCGGCAAACCCGAGAGCGCGTATCGCTACCAGGATCACATGCGCTACCTCGACGCGTGGTTCGACACGATGGACGTGCGCGATGTCGTGCTGGTCGGCTACGACTGGGGCGGGGTCCTGGCGATTGACTGGGCGTCGCGCCATCCCGATCGCGTGTACGGAGTCGTCGTGTTCGAGACGATCCTGCAGTCCATGCACTGGGCCGAGTATCCGCCGCAGGGCGCCGAGTTGTTCCGTGCTCTGCGCACGCCGGGCGTCGGCGAGAAGCTCGTGATGGAAGACAACGGCTTCTTGCCGAGGTCGCTCGATCACGGTGTGAAGTCCGGACTATCGGACGCCGACCGCGCCGAATACTACGCGCCGTTCCCTGACGCGAAGTCGCGCCGACCGATGCTGCAGTGGACGCGCTCGATCCCGATCGAGGGCGAGCCCGCGGATGTGATGGCGGTCGTCACGCGCAACGCCGAGTGGCTCGCGACGACGTCGAAGACCCCGAAGCTGCTGCTGACGTTCGATGGCAATGCGATGAGCAACGCGCCCTCGGTCGTCGACTGGGCGAAGCGCTCGGTGCCGGACCTTTCCCTCAAGGCGCTGGGCGTGGCAGGGCATCATGCGCCGGAAGATGCGCCGCGCGAGATCGCAAATGCGATCCGCGGTTGGCTCGAGCGTCCACGGCGCTGAGAAAGGCGACGTGCTGGTGAACGCCGCGCGCTCGGCCCGGATCTCGCTCGATAGATTCAGCGGTCAGTCTCATCGACCAGCGCGTACCGGGCCTCACCCTCGTCGAAGTCGACCTCGACCGCGCTCGCTGCGGCCCGGACCGTCCAGAGCAGTCCGTTCGGGGCGAAGCCAGGATTGTTGTCGACGAACTGGTGCGTGTCCGGCGCAAGGGTTCAACCTGTGCCTCGCGCTTCGTGTCTGTTCGGCACCATTACTTTCCCCGCCGCGCCGGTTGCCGGGACGTACGCTTCTTCAAACGGCAACGCTTTCGTACTCGCATCGACGCAGATCCAGCTGGCGGACGCGGTGACCAACGCCGACTGGTCGGCCAGCACGGGCAAGGG
This sequence comes from Deltaproteobacteria bacterium, assembly GCA_005879505.1. Classification (GTDB taxonomy): domain Bacteria; phylum Myxococcota; class Myxococcia; order Myxococcales; family 40CM-4-68-19; genus 40CM-4-68-19. The sequence goes on along the minus strand of VBKQ01000235.1, from coordinate 196 downwards.
AGCTTCACGCTCGTACTGACCTCGGTGTCGCTGCTCGGGACCGATCCGGACATCGGGACCATCTACCTGCCGAAGGGGACGCTCGACACCACGCTCGTACCGATCACGAGCGCCAGCGGCGACGTGCGCGTACAGGGGACCTTCTGACGGCGGCCCAGCAGGTCCGCTACGCCGCCGTCGCCGTGGCGTGCGCGTC
>VBKQ01000234.1 GCA_005879505.1 Deltaproteobacteria bacterium | reverse complement strand
GCCGGTCCTCCATGTGAATGGACATGAAGATCCGGGGCATGATGGGGAAGTGGAAGTTCATCTGGCATTCGTCGCCGCGGCCGAAGTAGGCGGCGGCGTCTTCCGGCCACTGGTTCGCCTCCGCGAGCAGCATGCGGTCCTTGAAGCGCGCATCCATGTGCTCGCGCAGCTTCTTGAGGAAGGCGTGCGTCTCGGCGAGGTTCTCGCAGTTGGTGCCGTCGCGCTCGTAGAGGTAGGGCACGGCGTCGAGCCGCAGGCCGTCGGCGCCTAGGCCGCACCAGAAATCCACCACCGACATCATCGCTTCGTGGACCGCCGGATTGTCGAAGTTCAGGTCGGGCTGATGGGCGAAGAAGCGGTGCCAGTAGTACTGCTTCGCCACCGGGTCCCACGACCAGTTCGAGGGCTCGAAATCCTTGAAGATGATGCGGGCGTCCTTGTAGCGGTCGGGCTGATCGCTCCAGACATAGAACTGCCGCTCAGGTGACCCAGGCGGCGCGCGACGCGCGCGCTGGAACCACGGGTGCTGGTCGCTGGTGTGGTTCATCACCAGCTCGGTGATCACGCGCAGCCCGCGCCGGTGGGCCTCCTCCACGAAGAGGCGGAAGTCGTCGACGGTGCCGAGGTCGGGATGGACGTCGGTGTAGTCGGAGATGTCGTAGCCATCGTCCTTGCCCGGCGAAGGGCAGATGGGCAACAGCCAGAGGGCGTTCACCCCGAGGTCCTGCAGGTAGTCCAGCTTGGAGGTCAGGCCGGCGAAATCGCCGATACCATCGCCGTTCGAATCCACGAACGAGCGCACCCGCAGCTCGTAGATGATGGCGTCCTTGTACCACTGCGGATCTTCGCGCAACTGGCCGCGGCGCATCTCCCAGGGCTTTCGTTTCACCGCGCGCTCCTCCCGTAGAGGCCCGTCATCTCGCCGAGGCGCTCGAGCACCGCCGCATCCGGCAGCGCCTCCAGCCTCCATTCCCAGTTTCCCTCGGCGGTGCCGGGCAGGTTCATGCGCGCTTCCGATCCCAGGCCGAGCAGGTCCTGGACCGGAGCGATCGCCAGATTGGCGACCGACGACCAGACGGCGCGGATCATGTCCCAGTGTATCTCCCGCCCGCCGTCCTTCACTCCCAGATACGCCAGCGCCATCCGGCGCTCCTTCTCGCACTGCTCCTTCGCTCGCTGCGGGGAGCCGCAATCGTGGAACCAGGCGAAGGTGGTGTCGTTGTCGTGCGTGCCGGTGTAGGCGACCGAGTTGCGCTCGTAGTTGTGCGGCAGGAAGGTCCGCGCCTGCGGGTCGGTGCCGAAGGCGAACTGCAGCACTCGCATCCCCGGGAACCCGAAGCGCTCGCGGAGCGCCGTCACTTCCGGAGTGACCTCGCCCAGATCCTCGGCGATCAGCTGCGCCGGTCCCAATGCCTCGAACAGTTTGGCTCCCGGGCCCGGTCGCCAGCGGCCGTTCTTTGCGGTGTCCTCCCGGCCGGGCACTTCCCAGTACCGGGTGAAGCCGATGAAATGGTCGAGCCGCACCGCATCGAACCGCGCGAAGGTCTGCGCGAAGCGCTGGAGCCACCAGTGGAAGCCGGTCCGCTCGAGCGCTTCCCAATCGTAGAGGGGGTTTCCCCACCGCTGGCCGGTCGCGCAGAAGTAATCGGGGGGGACCTGGTCGCGCAGCGCCTGCCAGTGGTCGTCGAAGAGGAACTGCTCGAATCGCTGCTGGTCGATCTCGGCGCGCAAGACCCGGCGGGCGCGATCGAGCGCAACCCGATCGCGAGAGCGGAGCTCCGGCTCCCATTCCGTCCAAGGGCGGTCGTCCCGGGATCGCTTGATCGCCGCGTAGAGAGCGAAGTCTTCCAGCCAGCCTGCGTTGGCGGCGCAAAAGGCTTCGAACTGCGGGTGATCGCCCGTCCGTCTGCCGTGCGCGGCGAAAGCGTTGCGCAGGTGAGGCATCCGCCAGGCGCGCGTGGCCGCGTAGTCGACGCGCCCGCTGCGAAAGCGGGGGGCGTCCGTCAGGGCAGCGCGGGACAGAAGGCCTTCCTCGGCCAGCCGTTCGAGGCTGATGAGCAGCGGGTTTCCCGCGAACGAGGAGTGCGCGCTGTAAGGCGAGTTGCCGTACCCGAGCGGCCCGACCGGCAACATCTGCCACCAGTGCTGCCCGACGCCGTGCAGCAAGCGCGCGAAGGCGTGCGCTTGCGGTCCCAGATCGCCGCACCCGTGAGGACCGGGAAGCGACGTCAGATGGAGCAGGATACCGCTTGCCCGCTCGCTGAGATCGAAGACCATCCTTGCCCCACCGTGGAACCCGGAAGCGATGCCAGGAACGACAGGCGGCTGTTTGTACCGCGAATCCGGTCACCTGGGGGGCCGGCCGCCTCCCGGGATGAGATTTGCCACGCCCGATGTTACATTTCGTGTTCCGCACGTGATGCGGATGGGGCGGCAAGGTGCCGTCCAAACATCGAAAGAGTGCAATGGTTACTGGTACCGTGAAGTGGTTCAATGATGCGAAGGGGTTCGGGTTCATCGTGCAGGACAACGGCGGCCCGGACGTCTTCTGCCATCACACCGCCATCCAGGCGGACGGCTTCCGCTCGCTGGCCGAAGGGCAGAAGGTCGAGTTCGAGGTGCAGAAGGGGCCGAAGGGCCTTCAGGCCGCGAACGTCCGTCCCGTCGCGTAAAGCGGCGAGCGGACGGTAGGAACGGCCCGGCCTTCACAAAGGCCGGGCTTTTTCGTTATCTGGAGGACGCGTGCAGCCGAGATCGAACAAGAGACAGAAAGAGCTGGCGCGTCTCGAAAGGCGCAAGGAGAAGGACGAGCGCCGCGAGCAGCGCAAGAAGGAGCGCGCGGAGCGCGTGGTGCCGGAGGGCGAGGATCCGGACCTCGCCGGCATCGTTCCGGGGCCACAGCCGAAGGTGGAAGAGGAAGGTCTCTGACTACGAGACCGCCTCGCGCACCGGCGCCACGGCCGGATTGGCGAGAAACTGCTCCAGCTCGTCCTTCCGCGCCGCCGCGTCGCGCTCGCCCAGCTGCAAGAGCTCGTTCGCATACTCGACGTCGAACAGCAGGTAGCTGAGCATGTCGGACGGATCCCCGCGCCCGGCTGCTTCCCCGAGCCGCCGCAGCAGGTAGCCCGCCGGGCCCGAGAGCCGGGCGCGAACCGAGGGTCTTGCGAGAATGTGCTCGGCCAACGATCCCAGGTCGTGCGAGGGCCGGATGAACACGTCGGCGACCGGACGTAGCCCACCCCCCGCGTTCTGGAGCGCGACTGCGAGCGAGCTCGGCATCGCGTGCGAGACCCGGGCGAGCTCGTGCAGCGCCGCGTTCACCTGCCTCAGGTTCGCCAGGTCGTTTTCCACCCGGTCCAGCAGCAGCGCGTCGAGAAGCTTGCCGAAGAGATAGAGCGGCGAGGAGAACGCCCTCTGATCTTCGGCATCCTGCCGTCCCGCGCGCGGCGCGGAAACCGGCTTGGGGGTGCGCAGGCCGACCACCAGCACGCGGCCGGCGCCCAGCTTGAGGGCGGGCGCGATCGGTGTGTTCTGGCGCAGGCTGCCGTCGGAGTAGATGCGGCCGGCGACGCGGACGGTGGGAAAGATGATGGGGATGGCGGCGGAGGCGAGCGCGTGCTGCGGTGTGAGGCGGACCACGGTCCAGTCGATGGCGCGGTCGCCGGAGGAGCCCAGCCTGTGCGACTGGTCCTCGGTCTCGATGAACACGACCGTGTGGCCGGTCTCGACGTCCGTGGCGGACACGGTCACGCCGAGGACCCGGCGATCCGAGACGCCCTGGTGCAGATTGCGCCAGGGGATGACGGAGCGGACCAGCTCCGCCAAGGGAGCGGCGTCGAGCAGGCTGCGCGGGCCGCCGTCGCGCGCCGACCCGAGGATCCAGCGCATCAGGCCGCCCAGATCGCTCCAACCGAGGCGGAAGATGTGCTCGAGGCTGAGCTGGCGCCAACGCTCGGCGAGCTGCCCGACGGCGAAATCAGGCAGGTCGTGGTGGGCGGCCACGGCGCAGGCATTGATCGCGCCCACGCTGGTGCCCGAAAAGATCCGCGGCCGGGCAGAATCGCCCAGCCGCGGTATGAGCTTCCCCAGGACGTACCGGAGGACGCCGACTTCGTAAGCGCCGCGCGCGCCGCCTCCGGAGAGAACGAGCGCGAGCGGCGAGTCGACGTCCGTCATGAGATCAATTTAACAACGGACCGGCGCTAGAATCTGAAATCGAGGCCGCCGCCTACGTAGAACGCCTGATAGTTGAAGGCGCTGATGTGCGAGCCAGTGCCGGTATCCTTCGAGGTGAGGGGGAAATCTGCGTCCGCCTCGAGATAGACCTTGAACAGCACGAGGGGGATGTTGACTCCGACGCCGAGCCGCGCGTCCAGGAGCTCGCGCGAGCCGGTCGCGGTCTCGACGTTGATGGGCAGCGCGCCGCGGATGTAGATGGGCAGCAGCGGCGGCGTGAGGCGGACGCCGGGGCGCACCACCGTTCCGATGCGGCTGCTCGCGCCGGCCGGGGCGTTGAGGAAGAACTGCTCGGCGAGCTCGAGATCGAACGACAGGTAGGATCCTGGCGTCCAGTAGCTCAGCATGACGTTGCCGGCGAACGGCCAGTTGTCGCTGATCCAGTGCGTGCCGGCGTCGTCGTGCGTCGCGACGTTGGCTTCCAGTCCCAGTCGCAGTCCGGTATCCGCGCGAGCGGCGAGCGGTGCAGCGAGAAGCGCAGCGGCGAGAACGAGCTTTTTCACAGTGGGCCTCCGTGACGGTCCGTATTCATTGGACCACCCCACGGCGGGTGCGGCCACTTTTCAGTCGCGGCCAGTCGCGGCCGCCGAAGGCGGCTTGGCGACTGTTGCTCTCAGGCTGTACAGTTTGCCTACGCCGACAGCTCGAGCATGCGCTGCACCGGAGCGAGCGCGCGCACGCGCAGCTCCTCGGGCAGCATGATCTCCGGCTTCCGATCGCGCATGCAGAGGTAGAGCTTTTCCAGAGAGTTGAGGCGCATGTAGGGACAGATGCTGCAATTGCACCCGCTGCTCGGCGGAGCCGGGATCAGCTCGGCATCCGGGCGCGCCTTCGACATGAGGTGAAGGATTCCGACTTCGGTCGCGACGATGAAGCTCTTCGCCGGGCTCGTCTTCACGTACTCGAGCAGTCCTCTCGTCGACCCGACGAAGTCGGCGATCGCGAGCACGCTCGCCTCGCACTCCGGATGCGCGATCAGCTTCGCTTCGGGATGACGCACTTTGAGCTTCTGCAGCTGCCGCTCGGTGAACTGCTCGTGCACGATGCAGAACCCCGGCCACTTCACCAATTGCCGGCCGGTCTTCTTCTCCACCCAGGCGCCGAGGTGGCGATCGGGCGCGAAGACGATCTTCGTATGGCGCGGGAAACTGTTGACGATCTTCTCCGCATTGCTCGAGGTGCAGATGACGTCGCTGAGCGCCTTCACGCCGGCGGAGCAGTTGATGTAGCTGACGACCTTGTGGTCCGGATAGCCCTCCAGCCACTTCGCGAACTGGTCGGGCGGGCAGCGGTCGGCGAGCGAGCAGCCGGCGTCCAGGTCCGGCAGCAGGACCTGCTTGTTCGGGTTCAGGATCTTCGCGGTTTCCGCCATGAAATGGACGCCGCAGAATACGATCACCTTCGCGCCCGTCTTCGCCGCCTGCTGCGAGAGCTGGAGCGAATCGCCCACGAAATCCGCGAGGTCCTGGATCTCCGAGTCCTGGTAGTAGTGGGCGAGGATCACCGCGTCGAGCTCGCGGCGGAGCCTTTCGATCCCATCCAGAAGAGCCTGTCCCTGGGGCACGTCGGCCATGGGCCTATTTTAACGTGGCCTCGACCAGCTCGCCGAGGCGCGCCACCACCGCGCGTCCGCCATCCTCCGCGTGGCCGAACCGGTAATCGCTGCGGCCCGCGGGAAGCTCGTCGCACATCGAGAGATCGAGGCCGTCCCGGAACGTCGCCGCCGTCACGGCGCGCCCTTCGATGACGACGCCGACGGGAGCGTGCGCCTCGAGGCGCGAGAGCAGGGC
>VBKQ01000005.1 GCA_005879505.1 Deltaproteobacteria bacterium | reverse complement strand
GCGAGCGCGGCGTCGTTCAGGACCTCGGGATGGTGCTGGAGTTGCCAGCGGATGCCTTCTCCACCCCGCTCCTCGTCGCCGGTCCAGGCGAGGATGACATCGCGCCGCAGCGGCACCTTGAGCTCCTGGAGCAGCACGAGCACTTCGAGGTCCAAGGCGGCGTCGGACAGATCGTCCGTCGTTCCCCGCCCGACCAGATATCCGCTCTTTTCCGTCAACCGGTGCGGCGGACTCGTCCAGGGTTGCCCGGCGGTCGGCACGACGTCGATGTGGGCGAGCAAGAGTAGAGGTTTCGCGGAGCCGTTACCCCGCATGCGCGCGATCAGGTTCTGCCGGCCCGGAGCGAATTCGAATAGCTGGTAGGGAATCCCTGCAGCCTGCAGGCGGGCAGCGCCGAGCGCCGCGGCCCGCGCCTCGTTACCGGGAGGGTTTTCCGTATCCGCAGCGACCAGTTGCTCGAGCAGCGTCCGCACGCGCGCCGCCGACACATCGAAATCCGGCGCCGCGCTGCCGGCCCGAGATGCCGCCGCGTGCTGCTGTGCATGCGATGTTTCCGCCTGGCGGCCCGTCGAGCAGCCGGCCAGCAAGACCATTCCCACGAGACCGCGCCGAAGGGACGAGTCGGTCACCGGGCACGCTTAGTACGGCGGTGCCGCTTCCAATGCAAGCTTCGACGCGAATGCGTCCAGCGGCTGGAACCCGAGGTCGGCATCCTTGCCCTCGCCGTGCTTGCGCGGCGAGACGCCCTTGCCCTCCACCTCTTTGTCTCCGACCACCAGCGTGTAGGGGATCTTCATCAGCTGTGCGTCGCGGATCTTCGCGCCCAGCTTCTCCGAGCTCTCGTCGAGCTCGATGCGCAGGCCGCGAGACTGGAGTTGCGAGAACACCCCGCGCGCCCAATCCATGTGGCGATCAGCCACCGTGATGAGCCGGGCCTGGATCGGGGCGAGCCAGACCGGGAAGTTGCCGGCGAAGTGTTCGATGAGGATGGCGATGAAGCGCTCGAAGCTCCCGTAGATCGCGCGGTGGATGACGACCGGCCGGTGCTCCTTGTTGTCCTCCCCCACGTATCCGAGCTCGAAGCGCTCGGGCGCGTTGTAATCGAGCTGGATGGTCCCCAGCTGCCACTCGCGGCCGATGCTGTCCTTCACGGTGAAGTCGAGCTTCGGCCCGTAGAAGGCCCCATCGCCCGGGTTCTCGACCCAGTCGACGCCCGTCTGCTGGATGGCGGCGCGCAATCCGGCTTCCGCGCGATCCCACATCTCGTCGGTGCCGATGCGCTGCGGCGGCCGGGTACCGAACTTGGCGCGGAAGCCCAGGCCGAGCGCGTCGTACACTTTCTTGATCAGCTCCGTGAGCCGCTTCACTTCGTCGGCGATCTGCGACTCCATCAGGATCACGTGCGCGTCGTCCTGCTGGAACTGGCGCACGCGGGTGAGGCCGGAGAGCACGCCGGTGGCCTCGTTCCGGTGCAGCACGTCCTGCGTGTGGTACCGGATCGGCAGCTCCCGGTAGCTGTGCTTCTTCATCTGGTAGAAGAGGTAGTGCGAAGGGCAGTTCATCGGCTTGAGCGAGAAGCTCGCGCGCTCCTCGATGTCCTTCTCCTTCGACTCCGGGTCGAGCACCAGGAACATGTTCTCGCGGTACTTGCCCCAGTGGCCGCTCCGCTCCCAGAGCATCTTGTTGAACATCAGCGGCGTCTTGATCTCCTGGTAGCCGTTGCGCAGGCACAGGCCGCGCATCGCGTTCGACAGGGCGTGGAAGAGGAGCGTTCCCCGGTGCGTCCAGAAGACCGCTCCCGGCGCGGACGGATGGAAGGCGAAGAGGTCCAGCTCCTTGCCCAGCTTGCGGTGGTCGCGCTTGCGCGCCTCCTCCTGTTGCTTGAGCCAGGCATCGAGGTCCTTCTTGTCGAAGAAAGCCGTGCCGTAGATGCGCTGGAGCTGCGGGTTGCGATGGTCTCCGCGCCAGTACGCGCCCGCCACGTTGAGCAGCTTGATCACCCCGATCCTGCCCGTCGAAGGCGCGTGCGGCCCGAGGCAGAAGTCCACCCAGTCGCCGTGCGAGTACAGAGTCAGAGTCTTCGCCCCCTTGCTGAAGATGTCCTCGACGATCTCCTTCTTGAAGGTCTCGCCCAGCCTGTCGAAGAGCTGCAGCGCCTCCTCGCGCGAGACCTCCTTGCGCACGAAGGGAAGGTCCTTCTTGATCTCCTCGTTGGCGGCCTTCTCGATCTTTTCCAGGTCCTCCGCCGTGAAGGGCTCCTTCCGGAAGAAGTCGTAATAGAAGCCGTCCTCGGTGCTCGGGCCGATGGTGACCTGCGTCCCGGGAAAGAGCCGCTGCACCACGCTCGCCACCACGTGGGCGGCGTCGTGGCGGATGAGGTCCAGCCCCTCGCGCTGCTTGCTGGTGATCACCGTGAGCTTGCCGCCGTGGCTCAGCGGCCGGGAGAGATCGAGCTCCTCGTCGTCCAGCTTGGCGAACAGCGCCGCCTTCGCCAGCCCAGCCCCGATCTGCGTCTTGACGAAGTCCCCCACCGTCGTGCCCGCGGGCACTTGCTTGCTGGAGCCGTCGGGCAGCGTGATCTGCAGCATGTCGGGCATCGGGCGATCTGTATAACGCAGAAGGCCCGGCGCGCGGGCCGGGCCTCCAAGGTTATGAGGCTGAGGGCTACTTTGACTTCGCCGCCACTTCGTTGGCGGCCTTCTCGATGAAGGCGGCCACCGGCTTCGGCTGCGACACATAGACCGCGTGGCTGCCGGCGACCTCCGTCACCGTCGAGCCGGCGCGCTTCGACATGTTGCGCTGCGCAGGCGGCGGGATCATCCTGTCCTCCGTCGAAACCAGGTACCAGCTCGGCTTGGTCCTCCAAGCGGGCTCGGTGATCGTCCCGGCCAGTGCTTCCACGCCCCACGGGACTTGGGAGCTCGCCATGAACGTGGCCGTATCCACATCCACGTCGGCCGCGAAGGAGAAGTGGAACTTCGCCGGGTCGAGAAACAAGAAGCCGTCCTTCGGAGGAAGGATCGGAGGGACCGGCGCGCCGGGCGGTGGATCCTTGATCAGCGACGACACCGATTCGCCCTTGTCGGGAGCGAAGGCGGCGACGTACACGAGCCCGGCGACCTTTGGATCGGTGCCCGCTTCGGTGATTACCGCGCCGCCGTAGGAGTGACCGACGAGCAACACGGGGCCGCCTTGCGCGGCGATCGCGCGCCGAGTCACGGCGACGTCGTCGGCCAGAGACAGCGTGGGATTCTGCACGACGACCACGTTGTAGCCGTCCTTCTTCAAGATCTTGTATACGGCCGCCCAGCCAGAGCCGTCGACGAAGCCGCCGTGAACCAAGACGATGTTCATTGTTGCGGAGATACCGGTTGCAGGCATAGTGATCTCTCCTCTTGCGCGCGTGCGCGGTTGGCTCTTTGCCACAGTGGCACCCCCCTGTCACGCACGCGCCGAAGAACCCCGCCTGAGCTTTGCTATGACGTTCTTGCGCAAAGCCCGCCGATGGACGCGGTGAAGGCGATCGCCGAACGTCGCGCTCGAGGTGCGGGGATGAGCGGGAATTTCAAACAGCCGCCCGGGGGCTTCGCGAGCCGCACGCGGCGCCGGTGGACGAGGATCGGGTCGACGTCGTCTCCGCGCGCGTTTCCTGGGGCTTCCAGGCGCCCGGTCACGCACAGCGTTCTGTTGTCACGCATGTGTCACGCAGGGCGCGGACGCCCGGTCGGCGCGTTGCCGCGCAAACCGAGCTGCTGGATCAGGAGAGTAATTGGTGCGTCCTGCTGGAATCGAACCAGCGACCCCCACCGTGTCAAGGTGGTGTTCTACCGCTGAACTAAGGACGCGAGCCGGGCTGTGGCGTGTAGCAGCGAGGCGGTGGTGGGTCAAGCAGTTCGCACGTCAAGCCGGCTGCTGGGGACGGCGCATCAGGGCGATGAAGATCGCCAGGTACTGCGCCCAGGAGACGACGATGCACTCGGCGGCGACGAGCGCGAGCGCAATCAGCAGCGGTCCCGGCTCGACCTGGCGCGCCCCCTGCACCAGCGCGAAGATGCTGGCTGCGGCGAGAAAGGCCGTCGCGTACTTGCCGAAGCGCGTCGGCCGGATCGCGTAGCTGCGGCCGGCGCGGGTGAGGATCGCGATCGCGCCGACGATGCAGAGCTCGCGGAAGACGAGCATCCAGAGCAGCCAGCGCGGCAGCCGGTGCGTCAGGCAGAGCAGGACCACGGCGGAAAGGCCGAGGAGCTTGTCGGCGACCGGGTCGAGGATGGCGCCGATGGCGGTGAATTGCTTGAGCATGCGGGCGGCGATGCCGTCCAGCCAGTCGGTGATCATGGCGCCGACGAAAACGAACAGCGCCGCCGCCAGGCGCCCGGAGAGGAAGAGCACGACGAAAACGGGCACAGCGGCCAGACGCAAGCCGGTGAGGAAGTTCGGGACGTTCACTTCGCCGCGGCATCGCGCTGCAGGTTCCAGCGCGCAAACGGGTCGTCCTCGTCCACGTCGGGCGAAAACTGCTCCGGGTCGCCCGGCGTTCCGTCGGCGGAGATGAGGATCTGCATCTGCCGGCCGACGAGCTTCTCCCACTGCTCGCGCGTCACTTCCCGAGGTCCTTCCACCTCGCGCCGCTCCCCGGCGGGGGCACCCGGCGGCGGTCCCTTTCCCACGGCGACGGTGCCGTCATAGACGCGCACGAGCACGCTCTTGTCTTCGTTCGCGTCCATGCGGAAGGTCGTTCCCCGCACGCCCGCGACTGCATTTTCCGTCTCGATCTGGAACTTCTGCTCGCCCTGGATCACGGAAGTGACCTTCGCCCAGAGCTTGCCGAAGAACAACCTGGCGCTGAGCCTGCGCCTGGCCGGAGCGGCGAAGTGCGCCTCCGCCAGCTGGAGCCTGGCCTTCGGCCCCAAGCGCAGCACGGAGTTGTCGCTGAAGCGGACCTCCAGCCGGGCGCCCGGCCGGGTCTCGAGGGTGTCGCCCTGATTTACGGAAGTGCCAACGCGCAGCTCCGTCTTCGGACCGCTCGCGCGCGACTTCTGCGCGCTCCCTTCCAGCGCGGAGACCTGAGCGGTCTTCGGCTGCGCCGCGAGCGCCGGCGACAGCGCCGCGACGAGGAGGGCGCCCAACTTCACTGGCCGAGCTCGAGATCGACGGTATTCGGGGTCAATCCAATCACCCGGACCGAAAACTTCCCCAGCTTCTTCGCTTCCACTTCCTGCGCGAACTCCTCGGTACTGCCCTGCAGCGTCACGTCCAGCTCCTGGGTGCCCGCCGCGAAGCTGCGCTGGGAAACGTTGCGGACGCCGCGCACGCGCTGCGAGAGCGCCGCGCGAAAGTCGGTGGCCGTCCGGAAGGAAGGGACTTTGCGGACGGTGACATGGATGTCGTTGCCCGAGGAGACGTCTTTGGACCAACGGGCGGCGATCTTCTTGATCATGTCCTGGCCGAACGCGCGCGATGCCTTCTTGATCGCCTCTTTCCCGCAGGAAACATCGTCGAGCTGCGCGGCGCTCTGCGTCGCCTCCGCGGTGGAGAGGATGTCCCCGTTGTCGGTGTTCACCGCGCGACCCGAGATCGTCGCCGTGCACGAGAGCCAGCCCGGGCCCAGGTCCGGCATCTCGCCGCGCACCGTGGCGATGGCCTGCCCGAAGAGAATCACTTCGGCGCCCGTGAGTGACTTCAGCTTGCGCGCCTGGGCCGCGGTGATCTCCGTCGCGATGCCGCCCACCTGCACCGTCTTCTCGGCCGCGATCTCCGGGTCGATGAGCTGGCCAAACCCGCCGTTCTTCAGGGCGTCGAGGACGGTGATCTCGGCAATGCGCAGGTCCGTGGAGACGAGCGCGCTCTCGCCCCGCATCCAGACCGCGCGCGGCGCCGCCATGCCGACGTTCTGCTCGGCGATCAGCACCATCGTCCGCGGCATCCCCTTGCGGGCCATCAAGAGGCCCATCGCCTCCAGGTCCTTGTCGAGCTCGGCGGTGCCGATGAAGGCGCGCACGGCGACCTGCACCACGGTCCCGTCCATCCCTTCCCTGACGATCTCGTACCGGCGCACGAAGCCCTGCGCGTGCGTGAGCACCTGATCCATCTTCAGCTGGAAGTCCTTCATCTCCGTGGTGGCGGACACCCGGGTGCCCGCGGCCATCTCCACCGCGCGCCGGAGAGCGTCGTCGATGGCCTTCTGGCGCGCGGCCGGCCGGTCATTGTCGAGCACGGCCGCCTCTCCCTGCGCCACCTGCACGAGCAGATCGCCCTGTACTAGCGCGGGTTGCATCTGTATCGGCGCGGCCGCTGCGGCCCCCGCGCCCGCGAGAGGTGCTGCTCCCGCCGGAACGCGGATGGCCCGCGCCAGCTCCGCAGGCAGCGCGTCGAGCGGCACTTCGATGTCGAGCGAGACGCCGCCGTCCGAGTAGTAGTGCGTCTTGACTGGCTTCACGCCCTTGAGCGCGCCGTCCACCCGGGCCGTGAGCGTGGCGTCGTTCTGCATCAGGGACGCGACGCTGCCGCCAGATTGCACCTCGAGACCCTTCAGCGACTCCAGTGCATTGCGGTACGCATCGAGCTTGGCCGCCCGCTCCGCGCCGAGCCTCGCCACTGCCACCGAAGGCGCGTTCAGGTCGGGCGCGCCCTGGCCGTGGCCGACGAGCACGCGGCGGTTCCAGTCGATCTCACCCTTGGTCTGCGCGAATGCCGGCGCTGCGGCGAGCGCAGCGATCAGAGCGATACGGCCAAGCACGGCGACCCTCCCGGTCAGTCATCCGAGTATCGCAGGGACCCTCCCCCGCAGCCAGTTTGAGGACTCTACCCGCGCGCGGTCTTGCGCTTGCGTTCGACCAGCGCCTCCACCGTCTGGCCGATTCGCTGGCTGAGAATCAGCATCTCGCCCACGTCGGTCGGCGCCTGCTGCTTGTGCCCGTTGTCCAGGTAGAGCATGTGGGAGACGCGTCCCCGGTGGAGGATGGGGAAGATCAGGGCGCTGAGCGGCACCTTCTTCCCGAGCGTGGCGAGGAAACGGATGTTCACGGGCGTCTTCTGCAACGGGCCCATGTAGTGGCTGCGCGTCTTCACTACCAGCGAGAACGCCGACTCCGTGGCGAGAGGCATCGCTACCTGCCTGGCGTGCTCGGTGCCCTCGCCGAGCCCATCCCAGCCGAGCGCGACTCCACCCTGGACCTGGAGGAGAAGCGCCCGCGCCGCCTTGCTCCGCGACGCGCGCAGCACGATGTGCGCGATGGCGTCGCGATCGGATACGCCCTCCAGCGCGCGGATGGCCTGCTTGAAATCCAGCGGGCTCTCGTCGCGCGCGGGCGCCGGCGGCGGAGCGGGGACGTCGTCCCACATCACCGCCGGCAAGGGGTGCTCCGCCGGTTCCACGGCAGCTGCCGCGACCTGCACAGGCTCGGTCACGACGTCGGCCGGAAGCTCGCCCAGGATCGCATCCTCGGGGAGGGATTCCAACGGCTCCTCTTCAGGCTGCGGCGCCGGCGGCTCGATCTGAGCGAGCACAGGCGGACCCGCGTGAACGCCATGCGGCGCCTGCCATGATGCTGCGGGCTGCTGTCCAGGCCGGATCGGTGGCTGCACCGCTGCGGCGGGCGAGGGCAGCGAAGACGGCGGCCGCGACGGAACGATCCGGTTGTAGATCTCGTTGAACGCGCTTTCGTCGATCAGCTCCGGCGTGCTCTGGACGACCTTCTCCGCGTCCTTCGCTTTCTTGCGCTTGGACGCGCGGCCCTCCTCGGGCACCACGCCGAAATCGAGCGCGCGCATCTGCCGGGTGGCCTGGTAGTGCAGGCGGAGCAGCTGGAAGATGCGGAACTCGGGAGCGACCACCGGCACGCAGGTGCGCCCGACCTTGTACGAGATCTGGTCGAGATCGCCCACCTTGATCTCGCAGCACAGCACCTTCAGGCGCCGCTTCTCCAGCTTCCAGGGAACCATCTCCTGGCGGTCGGCGACGTGCTTGGGCACCGCGCTGACCACCGCGGGGTCGACCTGCAGCTCGCCCCACGCCACTTCGGCGCCGAGCTGCTTGCCGAGCGCCCGGGCGAGCTGCTGCTCCTCCACCAGCTTGAGCTCGAGGAGGTTCGTGCCGAGACGGCCGCCGTAAAGGACCTGCCAGTCCAGCGCTTCCTCGAGTCCTTCCGGAGTGAGATGCCCGCCATGGACGAGCACCTCGCCGATCTTCGCCATCTGCCCTCAGGCTAGCACAGGGAGGGGCCACCGCCCGGTTTCAAAGCGACCGTGCCCGGGCAGAAAACCCCGCTGGGCGGGGTTCCACCTGCCATGAGCCGCACGCCCGCCATCCTTGCCGGCGTCCCCCTGGCCCGCGCGTATCAGCGGGCCCACGAGCCGACGTCGCACGTCGACCATCGCCAGCTCCTGCGCACGGCGTTTGCGGCAGTGACCACCAGCACGTCCTCACGGTCCCCAGGGAACCGGGTGCCATGAAGAATTCGAACGCGAAGGAGTTGAACGTGATCACTCAAACCGACTGGCGGCTGCAGGGCCAGGACTGGCTCCGCGAAGAGCTGCTGCGATACGAGCGATACGCGCCGATACGCCATGGTTCCGAGCACGACCATTGCGAGTTCTGCTGGGTCCCCTTCCGCACTCGCGAAGTCCCGGGAACCGTCCGGGAAGGCTACGTCACGCAGGATCGCCGCTGGATCTGCGACACCTGCTACGAGGATTTCAAGCTGATGTTCGAGTGGATACTGGAAACCTGACCGTCAGCCGACTCTCGCCAGCGAGAGCCGGCCTTTCCAGCGGTGCAGCAAGAGCTCGCGCACCGCGGCGTTTTCCGGGCTGCGCAGCTCCGGATCCTCCTTCACCAAGGCGAACGCCTCATCGCGCGCTTCTTCCGCGATGTCCTGATCCCGCGTCAACTCCGCAACGGCGAAGTCCGGCATGCCGCTCTGCCTCGTGCCGATGAACTCTCCGGGCCCGCGCAGCCTCAGGTCCTCCTCCGCGATGCGGAAACCGTCGGTCGTTTCCTCCATCACCCGAAGCCGCTGCCGCGCGACCGGCGCCCATTCGGCGCCCGAGGTCCCCGTCAGCAGCAGGCAGTACGATCTGGCTGCGCCCCGCCCCACCCGGCCGCGAAGCTGGTGGAGCTGCGAGAGGCCGAATCTTTCCGCGTGCTCGATCAGCATCACGGTGGCGTTGGGGACGTCGACGCCGACCTCGATCACCGTGGTGGCGACCAGGATTTTGCTCTCGCCCCGGCGGAACCGCTCCATCTCGTCGTTGCGCTCCGCCGCGCTCTGGCGCCCATGGACCAGCCCGATGGACACGTCGGGGAAGACATCCATGGCCAGCCGGTCGCGTTCCTTCGTCGCCGCCTTGAGATCGACGAGCTTCTCGCTCTCCTCGACGAGCGGGAGCACGACGTAGGCTTGACGGCCGGCGCGCAGCTCGCGGCGCATCAGCTCGTACGCCTTCTCGCGGGCGGAGTCGCGATGCACCTTGGTGGCGATGGGGGTGCGTCCCGGCGGAAGCTCGTCGAGCACGGACGCGTCCAGGTCTCCGTACACGGTCAGCGCCAGCGTTCTCGGGATTGGAGTCGCGGTCATCACCAGAACGTCCGGGCGGTGCCCTTTCGACATCAGCCTGGCGCGGGTCATGACGCCGAACCGGTGCTGCTCGTCGATGATGACGAGGCCGAGCTTGTGGAAGGAGGTCGCCTCTTCCGCCAGCGCATGCGTGCCGACGACGATCTGGGCGGTGCCCGAGCGCAGCAGGCGGGAGGCGTGTTCCCGCTCGCGCTGCGAGAGGCTCCCGCTCACCAGCTCGACATGCACCTGCGAGCCGCGCAAGAGCGCGCGCAGCGAGCGGGCGTGCTGCTCCGCCAGGATCTCGGTCGGCGCCATCAGCGCAGCCTGGTAGCCGTCCTCCACGGCGAGGCGCGCCGCGCAGAGCGCGACCGCCGTCTTGCCGCTGCCGACATCGCCCTGCAGCAGGCGGTTCATCGGCTCCGGCTTTCGCATGTCGTCCGCGATCGTGCTCACCGCGCGTTGCTGGGCGCCGGTGAGCGGCCAAGGCAGCTCGGAGACGATGCGATCGATCGCTTCCGGCAGCGCCCGGAACGCGATCCCCGGCTCCACCTTCACTCCGCGCCTGCGCAGCGCCAGCCCGAGCTGGACGAGGAACAGCTCCTCGAACGCGAGCCGCCGGCGCGGCTGACCGCCGGGCAGCCCGCGGGCGAGCTCATCGGCGAACCGCTGCGGGAAGTGCGCCTCGCGCAGCGCTTCCTGCAGCGTCAGCAGCCGCTGCCGCCTGCGCACCGGCTCCGGCAGCAGATCCTCGACGAACCGGGCGTATTCGTCGACCGCGCGCTTCGCGATGCGCCGGAACGTCCGTGGTGGAAGCGCCTCTACCTCGCTGTAGACGGGGACCACTCGCCCGAAGGAATCGTCGTCTCGCAGTCCGGATGGTTCTCCGGATGCCGAGAGGAGCTCGACGTCCGGGTGGTGCATCACCTTGCCGCCGCCCCGGTATCCCTGGCGCACTTCGCCGGAGACGAGCACCTGCGCATGGAGGGGAAAGCGGTGGAGGAAGCTCGCCCGGTAGTGAAACCAGATGCACACCAGCGTCCCGCCCGCCTCGTCGCGGACCAGGACCTCCAGCCGGCGGCGGCGCGCCCTCGCCTCCTGCGCCTTGACGATCTTTCCGGCGATCACCGAGCGCTCCCCGAACGGAGCCTGGGCCACCATCCGCGGCGTCCGGCGATCCTCGTACCGGCGGGGAAGGTTCAGGAGCAGGTCTCCCACCGTGCGAAGGCCCTTCGCTTGTAGCTTCTCGGCGATCGCCGGGCCCACGCCGCGCAGCTCGATCACCGGCGTCGCGAGCGGATCGGCAGCTTTCCTCGGAGCAACCGCTTCTTCCGGCATGCTCGCGAGCTTGCCACCTTCCCCTGACACTGGCTGCGCCAGGGCGGAGATCTCGAGCGGGATCGGCAGCAGGGCGCCGAGCTCGCGGATGAGCGCCGCAAGCGCCTTCTGGCGGTCTGCCTCGCCCGCGGCATCGAAGCCGCGGATGCTGGCCGCGAGCCGGTCGAGGCGCGCGGTGGAGCCTTCCGTCGCGTAGGCGCGCGCCTGATCGACGACCCGGGCGACCAGGGCCTCCAGACCGTTCAGGCGCGAGACCCCCGCCCGCGTCGCGAACCGCAGAGGCTGGAGCAACGGCGACAGCGCGAGCGAAAGATCGCCCTGGGCCACCGCTACTCCTCTTCGTCGACGGCGTACTCGACGAACAGCACCTCGAGGACCTCGTATTCGCGCTCGCCGCCCGGTGCGCGGATCTTCACCGTGTCGCCCACCTCGCGGCCGATCAGCCCGCGCGCGATCGGGCTGGTGATGCTGATGCGCCCCTTCTTCAGATCGGCTTCGGTCTCGCCTACGATGGTGTACTGGACCTGCTGCCCGGAATCGACGTCCTCGAGCTTCACTGTCGCGCCGAACACCACCCGCTCGCCGGAGAGGCGGGAGACGTCGATGATCTCCGCCCGGGCGAGGCGGTCCTCCAGCATCTGGATCCGGCCCTCGATGTGCGACTGCCGTTCCTTGGCGGCGTGGTACTCGGCGTTCTCGCTCAGGTCGCCGTGGTCTCGCGCGACGGAGATCTCCTGCACGATGCGGGGCCGCTCGACCGCCTTCAGGCGCTTGATCTCGCGCTTGATGGCGTTGGCGCCGGCCTTGGTCATCGGGATGTGATCGCCTGCCATCGACTCGCCTTCTGCGAATGAAACGAAATGCGGCCGAGCCCCGCGAGGGTCCGGCCGCGAGAAGAGATGATCGCCGCCTCCCGGCAGCCCGTCAAGCGAAAGTGCGCGGAAGTACGCTGTTGTCCGTGAACCGGTACGGTCTTGCCGTCCCGTCCCGGACTGCCGGCCGTCGTCGTCTCCGTCGGAAGGGTGCCACCGGGGAGCCGCGAGAGCTCACGACAAATTTGCTTGCTTCCAGTCGCCGCATGCATAATTATGCGCGTCCATGCAGACCGTCCCCATCGGGATCGTGGGCGCCTCGGGATACAGCGGGCTCGAGCTGAGCCGCATCCTCGCGCTGCATCCCCATGTCGAGATTAGGCTGCTCGGCAGCGACAAGTGGGCCGGGGAGACGGCGGCACGGCGGGCCGGGCTCCCAGGGGCAGCCGGGAAGCTCAAGTACGCTCCGCACGCGCGCTGCGCGGAGCTCGGACGGGAATGCGCCGCGATCTTCCTGGCCACGCCCGCCGAGGCGTCGCTGGAGCTCGCCCCCCTCCAGCTCGGCGCCGGCGGGCGCGTGATCGACTTGTCCGGCGCGTTCCGGCTGCGCGACCCGGATCTGTACCCGAAGTTCTACGGCTTCCAACACCCCCGGCCTGAC
>VBKQ01000048.1 GCA_005879505.1 Deltaproteobacteria bacterium | reverse complement strand
CTGCTCACCGACGGCAAGAGCCGGCATCACTCGCTCACCCTGTCGCGCGACGGCCGGCGGATCGCCTTTTCCGGCACCCAGCGCAACGGCAAGGACACCGACGTCTATGTCGCCGAAACCAACTCGCCGAAGAACGCGCGCCGGGTCACCGAGGGAGAGGGAACCTGGGTGCCTGTCGAGTTCTCGCGCGACGGCGCGCGGCTCCTGATCGTCCACGAGCGCAGCGTCCAGGACGCCGATCTGTTCGCGCTCGAAGTCTCGTCCGGGAAGCTGACGCAGCTCACGCCGAAGGACGGAAAGGCCAGCGTGATCGCGGCGCGGTGGACCTCGGACGGCAGGGGCGTCTACCTGGTCACCGATCGTTGGAGCGGCTTCAACCAGCTCTACTAGCTCGACGTGCAGGGCAAGCAGACCCCCCTTGCGGCGGAGGTGAAGTGGGACGTGGAGGAGCTGGCGGTGTCGGAGGATGGGTCGCGGGTGGCCTTCGCCGCCAACGAGGACGGGGCGTCGCGGCTCTACCTCCTCGACCGGCAGCACCACGCGCAGCAGATCGCGTTGCCGGGCATCCCAGTGATCTCCAACTTCGAGTTCCCCCGGCACCGGGCCGATCAGCTCGCGGTCACGTTCCAGACCGCGACGCAGCCCGCCGACGTCTACCAGGTCGACCTGCGCGGCATGCGCGTGGTCCGCTGGACGCGGTCGGAGGTGGGCGGGCTCGATCCGTCGACGTTCGTCGACGCTCAGCTCGTTCGTTATCCCGCCGGCGGCGGGCCGGGAACCATGCGCGCGTTCCTGTACAAGCCGCGCGGCGCGACCGGCAAGCTGCCGGTGGTCGTCATCTGGCACGGCGGGCCGGAAGGGCAGAGCCGCCCGACCTTCTCGTCTTTCGTGCAGCTGTTGGCTTCGGAGCTGCGGCTCGCGGTGTTGCTGCCGAACGTCCGCGGCTCAACGGGTTACGGCAAGGCGTACCTGGCCGCGGACGACGGGGTGAAGCGGGAGCAGGCGCTGCAAGACATCACCGCGACGCTCGACTTCATTGCCCGGCAGCCCGACCTCGATGCCTCGCGCATCGGGGTCTACGGCGGCAGCTACGGTGGGTACATGACGCTGGCCACTGCGGCCTTCCATGGCCGCCGCATCCGCGCGGCGGTCGACGTGGTCGGGATCTCGAACCTTGTCACCTTCCTGGAGAACACGCAGGCGTACAGGCGCGATCTGCGCCGTGCCGAATACGGCGACGAGCGCGACCCCGCGGTGCGGTCCGTGCAGGAGCGGATCTCGCCCTTGCTCAGCGTCGACAAGATCGAGGCGGAGCTGTTCGTGCAGCAGGGCTACAACGATCCGCGCGTTCCGCGCAGCGAGGCGGAGCAGATCGTCAAGGCGGTCCGCGGCCGCGGGAAGGACGTCTGGTACCTGCTGGGCCTCAACGAAGGCCACGGCTTCGCCAAGAAGGAGAACCGCGACTACGCGATCGCGGCCACCGCCCTCTTCCTCCAGCAGAAGCTGCTCGAGCCGATCAAGATGTAGCGATCGATGCTCATGGCTGTTTCCGCCTTCGGAAACAGCTAGAAACTGCTAGATGGCGTCGAGGAATTCGGCGTTCGATTTGAATTCGTTCAGCGACTTGAGGAGCCGTTCCATCGCTTCCACCGGCTTCAGCGCGAAGAGGGCGCCGCGGAGCTTCTTGACCTTCTCGTACTCGTGCTGGCTGAACAGCTTCTCTTCCTTGCGCGTGCCCGAGGTCTGGATGTTGATGGCCGGGAAGATGCGCTTCTCCGCGAGCTGGCGATCGAGATTGATCTCCGAGTTTCCGGTCCCCTTGAACTCCTCGAAGATCACCTCGTCCATCCGGGAGCCGGTGTCGATCAGGGCGGTGGCGACGATGGTGAGCGAGCCGCCCTCCTCGGCATTCCGCGCTGCGCCGAAGAAGCGCTTGGGCCGCTCCAGCGCGCGGGAGTCGATTCCGCCGGAAAGGGTACGGCCGCTCGATTCCACTTCCTTGTTGTAGGCGCGCGAGAGCCGCGTGATCGAGTCGAGCAGGATCACCACGTCCTTGCCTCCCTCGACCAGCCGCTTGGCGCGCTCCAGCACCACTTCCGCCACGTGGATGTGCTCGTCCGTCGGACGATCCGACGACGAGGCGAAGACGTCGGCCTTCACCGTGCGGCGGAAGTCCGTCACTTCCTCCGGGCGCTCGTCGACGAGGAGCACCATCTGCTGCACCTCGGGCCGGTTCTGCGTGATCGCGTGGCAGATCTTCTGCAGCATGATCGTCTTGCCCGTCTTGGGCGGCGCGACGATCAGCATGCGCTGCCCGAGGCCGATCGGCGCCACGATGTCGATGACCCGGGTCAGCAGCTCCTTGGAGGTGGTCTCGAGCACGACCCGGTCATCCGGGTCGACCACCGTGAGGTTCTGGAATGCCGTCCGGCGCGCCGCATCCTGCGGAGGCAACCCCTCCACCGAATCCGTCTTGATCAGCTGCAGGCGGCCGTTGCGGCGCACCGCCTGCCCGGTGAGCATGACTCCCGCCCGCAAGCGGTCCCGGTCGATGATGTGCCGCGGGACGTCGACGTCGTCCTGCTGCGGGAGGAAATTGTATTTCGGATTGCGCAGCCTCCCGTTGCCCCGGTGATCGACGTCCAGCACGCCTTCCACCGGCTGGGCAGGCTCATGGCGGGGCTGCTGCTGAGGGCGCTGCTGTTGAGGATGGCGATGCTGCTGCTGTTGCGGGGGCCGGTTTTGCTGCTGCGGAGCGCCCTCCACCGCCTGCGCTGGAGCGTCGCCGGCCGGCTGCGCCTCGGCGGGCTGCGGCGTCCCCTCCGCCGGGCCCTCTTCCACAGGCCCTTCTTGCGCACCACCGTCGTTCTCGACGTCGAGGATCCGGCCCTGTGCGTCCAAGGGCGGGGCCACCTGGCCTTGCCCCTGGCCCTTGCCGCGCCGCCCCCGGCCGCCGCGCCGGTTCCTGCGGAACCGCCGCCGTCCACCGCCCTGGGCCTCCTGACCGGGCCCGAACTGGACGTTGGCGTTGGCGTTGCCGTTCATCCCCGGCTGCGGATAACGGGCATTGCCGGGCTCCGGGGCATCCGTCGAGGCCTGCGCGGTGTCCGGTGGTGCGGGGGGACGCTGTCCTTCTCCATTCATCTGTTGAACTCCATCGCTACTTCTTCAGCAGGCGGCTGAGAAAGCCGCCCTTGGCTTGCTCGGCGGGCTGGCTTCGCAGCCGCCTGAGCTCGTCCTTCGCCTCGGCGAAGTCCGGATCCCTCTCGATCGCCTTGCGGAGCAGCGACTTCGCGCGCTCCACCTCACCCTGGGCCTGGTAAATCTGGCTGAGGAAGATGGTCCCGCTCTGCAGCCGCGGCTCCATCTCCAGCGCCTTCTGGACGTGCGGGAGGGCTTCCTCCGGTTTTCCGCTCCGTCTGAACATGGCCATGCCGAGGAAGGCGTGAAACTCCGCCTCGGTGTGGTTCAGCGAGATGGCCTCCCGGAACTGCCCCTCGGCATCTTCCCATCGTCCGGACTTGAACAGGATCTCGCCCCGCTGGAAAACACCCTCGGCGCGAAGAATTGCGCCTACGTCTGTCGGGAGGCCCTTTTCCTTGCGATCCACATAGACGTCGTACTCGGCCCGGCGATTCGCGTCGGAGAGCACCGAGTTGGCCTCGTTCACCCGGGTGAACAGGTCCTCGGCGATCCGGCGGGCGGACCCGAGGTCCAGGCCGCTGAACGCGTCGGAGTGGAAGCGCTTCGCTGCCGCGAGCCAGGCCGCCTTCACGTCGGCCGCCGACGCGGTTTGCGGGACACCGAGGATCTGGTACTGCGATGAAACCTTGAGCCGGTCGCGCTCGGCGAACAGGGCGGCGCGCGCCGCCTGCTCCTGCGCGGTGAACGTCTTCCCCTTGTCGTCGTCGACCGTCGGAGCAGGCGCCTGCCCTTTCGGGGCGCTGGAGGGCGTCGTCAGCAGCCCGCCCATGCAGAGGTATTGCAGCAGGGGCAACTCGGCCGGCTTCACGCGTGCGAGGATCTCGCCGATGGAGCGCCCCCCGGTCGCCACCGGGGTGACGGCCTCTCCCGGCCAGAAGGCCTTGAGCGCGAACATCTCGCGCTCGACCTCGGGACTGCGGTTGAGCTTTTCGCTCGCGCGATCCTCGAGCCACGGCTTCGCTGCCGCGGGGTTGCCCAGACGCTTCGCCGCCTCCAGCACGAGCGCGACGGGACTGGTCCGCATGTCGGGGACGCCGCTCACCGCCTCCACGGGCTTCTGCTCGAATCGATACGTCCCCACGAGCATGCCGAGAGCGGCCACGCACACGTCGCTGGTCTGCTGCTTGAGCGCGACCCGAAGCTGCTCCGGCGTCAACACGCGGGCCGCCGCGAGCGCCTCGTGCAGCGCGATGTTCTGCTGCTTGGCCACCGCCACCGCTCGATCGAACGATGTCTGCTTGATCAGCCCGGCTGCAATCTGCGCGGCGCCGATGGTCTCCGCGCGCACGTTCGATTGTGCGAATCGGACCATCCCCTGCTGGAACGTGATCACCCGCTTCGAGGTGTCGTGCGCCACCGTGAGGATGCCGGTGGCCTTCTCGCGCAGCAGCTGCACCATGACGGCCGCCGTGGGCCTCTGCGAGAGCGGACCTTCCAGCGGCGGAGCTGCGGCCTCGGCTCCGCTGTGTTTCGAGAGCGCGGCGCGCAAGGCGGCGGGCTCGAACGGCTTGGCGAAGAACGCCGCGGGCTGGATGCGGGAAGCGAACTCCTCCGGAAGCTTCTTGTAGATCCCGCTGATGACGATGATCGGGAGCCTCGCGCCCCAGGATGCGGCGCGGGCAGCCGTGCCGAACTGGAACCCGTCGAGCTCCGCGAGCACCAGATCCAGGATCACCGCGGAGAACGGCTGGCCGGAGGCGGCCGCATTGGAGCAGAGCTCCTGCGCCTCCTTGCCGGACGCGGTGGTCCGCGCCGAGAGACCCACTTCCGCGGCGATGCCTGAGAGCAGCCGCGAAGCGCTCTGCTCATCCTCGACGATGAGGACGGTCAGCGCCATCTATTGCACCTCCAGATCGCAAGGCAGCGCCGCGCGCAGCGTTCCCGGCTCGCCGAGCAGGGCGAGCGCGCGGAGGCCGCGGGGAGCCAACCCGAGCGGGAGCGCGTCGAGGGCCGTGGCGGATGCGAACGAGGTCAGATCGACGCTGATCGGTTCCTCGTCGTCGAGCTCCACCGCTTCGTCAGCGGCGAATCCCGACCGCCGTTTCGCTTCGGCGAGCGCGTCCTCGAGACCTCCGAGGCGATCGACCAGCTTGTGCTCCAGCGCCTGCGCTCCCGTCCAGACGCGGCCCTGCGCCACGCGATGGACCTCCGCCTCCGTCAATCCGCGGGACTGCGCTACGCGCGAGACGAAGTCGGCGTAGAACGCCTCGACCCAGGCCTGCAGCGTCTTCCGCTCGGCCTCGCTCAGGCTCCGGTCGGGATTGAAGAGGTCGGCGCTCGCGCCGCGCTTCAGCGTCATGAGATTCAGGCCCAGCTTGCCGAGCAGCACGCTGGCGTCGAAGTGGCCGATGAAGACACCGATCGAGCCTGTGATCGTCGCCGGCTCGGCGAAGATCACGTCGGCGCCCGCGGCCACGTAGTACCCGCCGGACGCGGCGACGTCTCCCATGCTCGCGATCACCGGCTTCTTCTTCTCCTTGCGCGCCCGCACCAGCTCGCGCCAGATCAGGTCGGAGGCCGTGCCATCGCCTCCCGGAGAGTCGACGCGGACCACGATCGCGGAGACGGCCGGATCGTCGGCCGCGTGCCGGATGCGTCCGATGATGCCGTCGGATCCCGCCAGGCGCACGACTCCGAACGGATCGCGGCCGCCTTCGCCGCGCACGATGTCACCCACGACGCGGACGACGGCGATTCGCGGCCGGCCGCCCCAGCGCAGCTCGCGCAGCGCGGGCTCTTCGGTGCCGACCTTGTTCAGGATGACCTTCGCTCCCAGGACCTTCCCTGCCTCCTCCTCGAGCTGGTCGGGATAGACCAGCCCGTCGATCAGCCCCGCTTGCACCGCTTCCCCGGGCTTGAGGATGCCCTCGTCGAGGAGGGACTTGACCTTGCTTTCATCGAGATGGCGCGTATCCGAGATGCGCTTGACGTAACGTCCGTACAGATCGTCCAGGAGCGATGACTCCACCTCGCGCTGCTCGCCCGACATCCCGGTCCGGGTGAAGAGATCCGGCGCGTTCTTGTAGGCGCCGACGCGGAAGAACTCCGCCTTCACACCGAGCTTGTCGAGGCCCGCGGCGGCGAACAGTGCCGTCGCGGCAAAACCGTTGACCAG
>VBKQ01000047.1 GCA_005879505.1 Deltaproteobacteria bacterium | reverse complement strand
AGGTGCTGGAAGAGGCGATGGCCGGCACCGATTGCGGCGACTGCGGGTATCCCGATTGCTTCGGCTACTCGAACGCGATCGCGCAGGGCAAGGACACGAGCACGGAGAAGTGCGCGCCAGGCGGCGCCGACTCGAAGGCGATGCTGGAGACGATCCTCGTCTCGCTGAAGACCGGTGTCGTCCCGGGTGCCGCCGAGCCGAAGCAGGAGGCTCCGCCGCCAGTTCCGGGGGCCGCGCCGGAGCCGGAGAAACCAAAGGGGCCGCCTCTCTCCCAGACGCTCTCCAAAGACGAGTTGTACAAAGTGGTCCTCGACGCGATGGCCGGGACGGATTGCGGCGACTGCGAGTATCCGGACTGCGACGGATACACCAAAGGCATCGTCTACGAAGGCCAGACCGACCTTGGGCGCTGCGCGCCCGGCGGTGAGGACACTCACGTCAAGCTGTACGAAATCATGCTAGGCACCAAGCCGCCTCCAAAGTAGAGTGCACGCGCTCTCGGGGCGGAGGATGTCTTGGCGGAAGTTCCTTCGAATTTACGCGCATATCTGCTGCGCCTCGGCGTGCTTGCCGCCGGGCTCGCCGGCATCGCCGGCACGGCGCTGCTGAACCGGTTCGCGCACCTCGGGCTCGCGCCCACCCTGCTGCTCGAGTACGTCGCGGTGACCTGCGTGATCTGGGGCCTGAACGGGTTTCTCTTTCGCACCCTGCCTCTCTCCGGCGTGATGCTGCTGGTCTTCTCCGCCGCGGCGTTCGGCATCCTCTTCCTCATCGCTTACTTCGTCGGAGGCATCGTCGCGCCGCTGCTCTTCGACACCGCCGGGCGCTTCATCGGCTTCGTTCGCCTGGCGGATCTGTTGTTCTACGCCTTCGCCGTGCTGACCATCGCCGGGGCCGCGGGCTGCGCGTTCTCGCGCAACATCATCTACTCGGCTTGGGCGATGCTCTTCGCCTTCCTCGGCGTGGCCGGACTGTACGTCTTCCTCGGGGCCGACTTCCCGGCGGTAGCGCAGGTGATGATCTACGTGGGCGGCATCCTGGTGCTGATCCTCTTCGCCATCATGCTCACCAAGCAGATCGGCGAGGACCCGAGGCTGACCAACGCGCACCTCGGGTTGCCGGTGGGCGCGGCGCTGGCGGCGGTGACCGTGGGCACGCTCTCGTACATGGCGGTGATGTCCCCGTGGAAGACGGTACCCGTGCCCTCGTACGAGCCGGTGAGCGCGGCGCTCGGCACCGCCTTCCTCACCGACTTCCTGCTCCCGTTCGAGGTGGCCTCCGTGGTGCTGCTCGCGGCGCTGGTCGGGGCGGTGATCATCGCCCGCAAGGAGATCAAGGAACACTCCGACACGGTGCTGGAATGACGAGCATCGGCCTGCCCCATTTCCTCATCGTCGGCGCGGCGCTGTTCGCGCTCGGCATGGTGACGGTGGTCACCCGACGCAACGCGGTGGGGATCCTGATGGGCGTCGAGCTGATCCTCAACGCCGCCAACGTGAACTTCATCGCCTTCAATCATTTCGTGGAGGGCCCGGGAAAGATCACCGGGCAGGTGTTCTCGATCTTCGTGATCGTGCTGGCTGCGGCCGAGGCGGCCATCGCGCTCGCCATCGTGCTCGCCATCTACCAGACCTTCCGCACCATCGACGTGCAGGAAACCAACCTGCTCCGCCAGTAGCCAAGCCACCATGGAACACAAGGAAGCGATCGCGAACGCCATTCAGGTCGGCTGGCTCTGGTTGATCCCGGCCTTTCCGCTGCTCGGAGCCGCGCTGAACGCCTTCCTCGGCGCGCGGCTGCAGAAGCGGTACGGAAAGCGGGCCGTGCACGCCATCGCGGTGGGCGCCATGGTGCTCTCCTGCCTGGTGGCCGAGATCGCCTTCTGGAAGATGGTCTTCGCGCACCACCCTCAGGAGCGCTTCTTCGAGGACCACCTCTGGACCATGTGGCAGTCCGGGTCGCTCAAGGTCGACCTGAGCTTCGGGCTCGACCCGCTGGGCATGCTCATGACGATGATCGTCACGCACGTCGCGACGCTCATCCACGTCTACTCCATCGGCTACATGGCCGACGAGCCCGCGTACTGGCGGTTCTTCTTCTGGTTGAACCTGTTCGTCTTCTCGATGCTGCTCCTGGTGATGGGCAGCAACTTCGTGGTGATGTTCTTCGGCTGGGAGGGGGTGGGCCTCTGCAGCTACGGCCTGATCGCCTTCTGGTACGAGGATCTGGAAAAAGCGAAGGCGGGCATGAAGGCCTTCGTGGTCAATCGCTTCGGCGACTTCGGATTCATCATCGGTCTGTTCGTCCTCTTCTGGTCGCTGGCCGGCGCCTGGGCGCCACAGACGAACCAGTACGTGCCGGAGAAAGGCCTCGCCGGCGCCGTCCGCGGCGTGAGCCCCGACCTGCCCCGCGTTTCCCAGTCCGGCGTACCGCTCGGGCA
The DNA here is from genome assembly GCA_005879505.1 of Deltaproteobacteria bacterium. GTDB lineage: Bacteria > Myxococcota > Myxococcia > Myxococcales > 40CM-4-68-19 > 40CM-4-68-19. The sequence continues at coordinate 2,547 of VBKQ01000047.1, read as the reverse complement.
GACGGTGGAGTTCCGCGAGCTACGCAACCAGATCGCCGACGAGTCCACCGGAGTAGCCGAGCGCCTCAAGGAGATGACCTTCTGGGGCATGCCGGTGCTGGCGCTGATCTGCATCCTGCTGTTCGTCGGCGCCGCGGGTAAGAGCGCGCAGATTCCCCTCTATGTCTGGCTGCCGGACGCGATGGCGGGTCCCACGCCCGTCTCCGCGCTGATCCACGCCGCCACCATGGTGACCGCCGGCGTCTACATGGTGGCGCGCCTGAACTTCCTCTTCGCGCTCAGCCCCATCGCCATGACGGTGGTGGCGACCGTCGGCTGCCTGACCGCGATCTTCGCGGCGTCGATCGGGTTCTTCCAGTACGACATCAAGAAGGTGCTCGCCTACAGCACCGTCTCCCAGCTCGGGTTCATGTTCATCGGCGTAGGCGTCGGCGCGTACTGGGCCGGCATCTTCCACCTGATGACGCACGCCTTCTTCAAGGCCTGCCTGTTCCTCGGATCCGGCTCGGTGATCCTCGCCTGCCACCACGAGCAGGACATGCGGAAGATGGGCGGGCTGCGCGAGTACACGCCGATCACCCGCTGGACGTATCTGGCCGCCTGCGTGACCATCGCGGGCTTCCCGGTCGCGTCGGCCTTCTATTCGAAGGACGAGATCCTCTGGAAGGCGTTCACCGCCCGCGGACTGTGGGCGCCCTGGATCGGGCCGGCGATCTACCTGGTGGGCACCATCGCGGCGCTGGGGACCAGCTTCTACATGTTCCGCTCGTACTACATGACCTTCACCGGCAAGTACCGCGGAGGCGAAGGGCACGAGATGAAGGAGACGGAGGAGGACCCGCACTCGATGGCGGCGCACGCGCACGCCGCCGCGGCGGACCGGACCTTCGACGCTGCCGGGGCTGCCGCGCAGGTGGCCGAGGCCGCGTTGCCGCACCAGCACGGCGGCGGCATGCACGGCGCGGCGCCGGTGGTGCACGACGAGACCCATCACGGCGGCGTGCCGCAAGAGTCTCCGAAGAGCATGACGTACGTGCTCATCGCGCTCGCCGCGGCCTCGGTGCTGGCGGGCTTCATCTTCGGCTGGCCGGCGGCCTGGGGCGGTCATGGACCGCTCCTCGAGCGTTGGCTTCTCCCCAGCCTGCCCGCGCAGGAGAGCGTGCCGTTCGCGCACGCCGATCGCTCGACGGAGCTCTTGTTCCAGTTCATCGGCGGCGTCCTGGTCGCGGGGGCGGGTTGGTTCGCCGCCTGGGCGTTCTACGCGGAGAACCGCAGCACGATTCCCGCGCGCCTGAGGTCGGCGTTCCCGCGCGCCTGGGCGCTCGTCTTCAACAAGTACTACGTGGACGAGCTCTACCAGGCCACCGTGGTGCGCGGCACCTTGCTCCTCTCCCGCGCGCTGTACTGGCTGGACCAGAACCTGATCGACGGGACCGTGAACTTCATCGGCTGGCTGGGCCGGACGGTCGCCTACCTCGACGCCGCGTTCGACAAGTACGTGGTGGACGGCGCGGTGAACGGCCTCGGCTCGCTCACCTGGAACAGCGGGCGCGCGCTGCGGCGCGTGCAGACCGGCCACATCCAGGCCTACCTCTACGGCGCCCTCGGCGGCGCCATCGCGTCTCGGCCTGCGCGCGAGCGGCGCGCTGACGAAACGGGCCGCCGACCAGGCCTCGCGCGTGATCACCCTGGTCGCCTCCGGCCTCACCCTGCTCTTCGCCCTGGTCCTCTGGAAGCAGTACGATCCCGCCAACCCCGGGCTGCAGTTCGTGCAGCACGTGCGCTGGATCCCCGCCTACAACATCGACTACTTCGTCGGCGTCGACGGCATCTCCATCACGCTGGTGATCCTCTCCGCCCTGATCAGCTTCATCGCCACCATCGCCTCGATGCCGTGGTGGCCCGGAAACGCGCACCTCGACGAGCACCACTTCACCCAGCACGGCGTGCCCGGCTACATGGCGCTGCTCCTGATCCTGCAGACGGGAATGATCGGCGTGTTCGTCGCCATGGACATGTTCCTCTTCTACGTCTTCTGGGAAGTGATGCTCCTGCCGATGTACTTCCTCATCGGCATCTGGGGCGGCTCGCGCAAGGAATACGCGGCCATCAAATTCTTCCTCTACACCCTGGCCGGCTCGGTGCTGATGCTGCTGGCGATCATCGGGCTCTACTTCAACGGCCCGACCGAAGTGGTGGACGGCCGGCTCATGCACACCTTCGACATGGTGAAGATGGCCCAGTGGGGCCGCGCCGGCGGGTACCTGAGCGCGCCGCTCGTGCTCGGATTCTCGTTCATCAAGGTCGCCTGGATCGCGCTGTTCATCGGGTTCGCGGTCAAGATCCCGATGTTCCCCTTCCATACCTGGTTGCCGGACGCGCACGTCGAGGCGCCCACGCCCATCTCGGTCATCCTGGCCGGCATTTTGTTGAAGATGGGCATCTACGGCATCCTGCGGATCAACTTCGCGATCCTGCCGCAGGCGACGAAGTGGGCCTCTTACGCGATGGCGGTGTTCGGGACCATCAACATCGTCTACGCGGCGT
>VBKQ01000046.1 GCA_005879505.1 Deltaproteobacteria bacterium | reverse complement strand
CTACAAGCCACGCTACAAGGAGGGCTACTTCCCCGTCGCCCCCACCGACTCCCTGCAGGACATCCGCAGCGAGATGGTGCTGGTGCTGGAGCAGGTTGGCATCCAGGTGGAGAAGCAGCACCACGAGGTGGCCACCGCGGGCCAGGCGGAGATCGACATCCGCTTCGAGAGCCTGCTCAAGTGCGCGGACAAGATGACCTGGTACAAGTACATCCTCAAGAACGTCGCGCACCGCAACGGCAAGACCGTCACCTTCATGCCCAAGCCGATCTTCGGAGACAACGGCTCCGGCATGCATACCCATCAGAGCATCTGGAAGTCGGGCAAGCCGATCTTCGCGGGCGACGGCTACGCAGGGATGAGCGAGATCGCCATGCACTACATCGGCGGCATCCTCAAGCACGCCCGGGCGCTGGCGGCGTTCTGCAACCCGACCACCAACAGCTACAAGCGGCTGGTGCCCGGCTTCGAGGCGCCCGTGAACCTGGCGTACTCGTCGCGCAACCGGTCGGCGGCGGTCCGCATCCCGATGTACTCGCCGAGCCCGAAGGCGAAGCGTCTGGAGTTCCGCTCGCCCGACCCGTCCTGCAACCCTTACCTTGCCTTCTCCGCCATGCTGATGGCGGGGCTGGACGGGATCCAGAACCGCACCGATCCCGGCGATCCGCTGGACAAGGACATCTACGGCCTCTCCCCCGAGGAGCTGAAGGACGTCCCGAAGATGCCCGGCTCGTTGGAGGAGGCGCTCGGCGAGCTGAGGCGCGATCACGAGTTCCTGCTCAAGGGAGATGTCTTCACCGAGGACGTGATCAGCACCTGGCTCGAGTACAAGGTGGAGAAGGAGCTGAACCCGGTGCGGCTGCGGCCGACGCCGATGGAGTTCGCGCTCTACTTCGATATTTGATCATCCTCTCGAAGGGCGTCACGCCTCTGCCTCGGCGTGACGCTCTTCGATCCGGCGCCTCCAGCGCCTCCACCAGTGGGCGACTCACGTCTTCCCCTGGACCCCACGCGCAAGAACCCGCGTAAATGAAGCGAATCGCCGTCCTGATGCTGCTCGCCGCGTGCACGCCCGCCCAGACGCGCCGCGCTGTGGACCCGCAGGCGCTGCGCGGCGTGAAGCTGGGGCTGCCCGTTCCGGCCGATGCCAGACCGACTCCCGGAATCGGCTGCGGGCAGATCTCGCAGGACCTTCCTTCGCGCGCGTACAAGGCGCTGGTCTCGTCGTTCAGTGATGCAGGCGCCGAGACGAGCAATTCCGATCGCGCGGCCTGGGTGCTCACCGTCGTGCTACGCGAGGCGACCCTGGGCGAGGAGAACACGCGCGCGCACCGGACCGATCGGCCGCCGGCGAGTCCGGTCCAGCCGGTGGGGCCCGACGCGCCGCCGCTGGACCAGCCGCAAGCGAGCATCGTCAACAGCGGGAACGGGGACGCGGTGGTTGTGCTGGACGCAACGCTCGCGCGGTCGGGCGATCCGGTCTGGACCGGCACCGTCACCGGACACGCGCGATCGGCGCCCTGCGTTCAGGCGATCGACAAGGTCCGCGAGGCCCTGTTCGACGCGGTCGACGAGCTGCGCGAGCGAGTTCTGCCGCTTCTGCGAAGAACTTGAGCGCGAGCGCTACCGGGGTCGGGCGAACTGCGGCTGCTCGCCGGGCGCGAGGACCTTTCCGCGCTTCCAGAGGACCTCCTCGCAGCGCGCAACCAGCTCCGAAAATCCCAGGCGGGTCATCGACGACACCGCCACGCCATCGTCCCGGACAGCCAGGGCCCTCGCGTCGTCCGGAGCGCGGTCTGCCTTGTTGAAGACGAGCAGCCGCGGCGTGTCCCGGACCTGGAGCTCGGAGAGCACGCGCTCCACTGCCTCCGCCTGCTCGTCGTGGCGCGGATCGCTCGCGTCGATGACGTGCAACAACAGATCTGCCTCCTGCAGCTCCTCCAGGGTGGCGCGGAAGGCGGCGACCAGATCCTTGGGGAGGCCGCGGATGAAACCGACCGTATCGGTGATGATCACCTCGCGATCACGCGGGAAGCGCAACCGGCGCGAGGTCGGGTCGAGGGTCGCGAACAGCTTGTCCTCCACCAGCACCGCCGAGTCGGTCAGCGCGTTGAGGAGCGTGCTCTTGCCGGCATTCGTGTAACCGACGATGGAGATCACGGGCACGCCGGTGCGGTTGCGCTGGCGCCGGCGCGTCGCCCGCTCGCCGGAGAGCTGGTCGATGCGCGACTCCAAGGCCGAGATCCGCTCGCGGACGCGGCGGCGATCGATCTCCAGCTTCGTCTCGCCGGGTCCGCGCCCCCCGATCCCGCCCGCCAGGCGGGAGAGTGACTCGTCCCGGCCCACCAGGCGCGGCAGCAGGTACTTGAGCTGCGCGAGCTCGACCTGGAGCTTGCCATCGGCGCTCTGTGCCCGCTGGGCGAAGATGTCGAGGATGAGCTGGGTCCGATCGAGGATGCGCAGCGAGGTCGCTTCCCCGATGTGCCGCGCCTGGGAAGGCGTCAGGTCGCGGTCGAATACGAGCAGGTCCGCGCCGACCGCCATCGACCGCACCAGGATCTCCTCGAGCTTCCCTTCGCCGATCAGGGTGCGCGGGTCGATCTCCCTCCGCCCCTGGAGCACGACGTCGAGCACCTGCACGTCCGCGGTGCGCGCCAGCTCCTGCAATTCCTGCAGCGACGCTTCCGCCGCGGTCCGGTCACCGGTGTGCACGCCGACGAGGATGGCGCGGCCGGCCACGCCGACCGCACGCACGGGCGCAACGCGCGCCATCTCCTGCTCCAGAGCGGCGATCTGCGCCTGGGCGTCGAATTCCAGCTCGTAGAGGCTGGGCGCCTCCGAGAGATTGTACAAGTCGCCCGACGTGTTCCAGGGCATCAAGGTCGCGACATAGACCTTCCCCGGCAAGCCGTCCTCGCGCGCCACGATCGCGGCGACGGCGTCTAGCCTGAGCAAGACCAGGTCAGTGAGGTCATCGCGAGTGAGCGGCTCGTCCTTCAGGTGCGTATGCACCAGCCGCAGTCCGCGCAGGCGCGCATGGCCAGCTCGGGCGCGGCCGATGTCCGGCAGCACGAGCTGCCGCGCATCTCCCACGATCACGTGCTCGACCTCACCCCGCCGGTTGATGAGCACGCCCAACTGCCGCCCGATTTCCCTCGATAATTCGGTTAGATGGCGGGCCAGCTCGGGGGAAATCAGGTCCCGCTGGTGCACGCGCCTGCGGCGGGTGGCAAGCAGGCGCTTGCTCTGGCTGGCTTTCAATCCGGCGGTGTTTCCCGAGAGATCTTCCCTCACTGGAGTCTCGAATGTATCACGCGCCCGCCTTTGCTACATTTGGATTGGCAACGGATGACCAACTCCCTCCGCTCTTCCTTCGCGCGCTGCCGGCGGCCGGTGATCAAGATCGGCTCGGCAGTGCTAGCCGGAGCAGGCGGGAAGGCGGGCCCCCCGACGCTGGACCGGCAGAAGTTCGCAGGCCTCTGCGACGATCTGGCCGCCATTGCCCGGGGACGGACTCCGGTCGTGGTCAGCAGCGGCGCGGTCGCGCTGGGAGTGGAACGGCTCCAGTTCCGCCAGCGGCCCCAAGAAATGGCGCTGAAGCAGGCTGCGGCCGCCGCGGGCCAGAGCCGCCTGATGCGCTTGTACGATGACGAGCTCGAGCGGCGGGGCCTGCAGTGCGCGCAGGTCCTGCTCACCCATGGGGACATCGCCGACCGCGGGCGGTACCTGAACGCCCGGCGCGCGCTCGGGGAGCTTCTCGCGCGCAACGTGGTCCCTGTGATCAACGAGAACGACACCGTGAGCGTCGAGGAGATCAAGTTCGGCGACAACGACGCGCTCGCGGCGATGGTGGTCGATCTCGTCGAGGCAGATCTGCTGGTGATCCTCACCGACGCAGCGGGCGTCTGCGGGACGGACCCGCGCAAGGACCCGTCAGCGCAGAGGATTTCGCACCTGGAGCGGATCACGCCGGAGGTGGAGGCGCTCGCCGGCGACGCGCGGTCGTCGATGGGAAGCGGCGGCATGCTCACCAAGCTTCGCGCAGCACGGCGGGCGTCGGAGGCGGGGGTCCCGTGCGCGATCGTGCCTGGCGAGCCGGGTATCCTACCGAAGCTCCTGCAGGGTGATGACGTCGGCACGGTCGTCTCCGCGCAAGGGGAGCGCCGCGGCCTGCGCAAGCGCTGGATGCTGGACCTCAAGGCGCGCGGCGAGCTGCGTGTCGACGACGGCGCCCGCCTGGCGCTGACCGAGCGGAAGAA
>VBKQ01000045.1 GCA_005879505.1 Deltaproteobacteria bacterium | reverse complement strand
CCATCACCAGCTCGGGATCCGCGTCGCGCTTGATCTCCAGGACGATGCGCACGTCCTTCGTGCTCTCGTCCCTGACGTCGACCAGCGGCGTCAGCTTTCGCTCCCGCACCAGGTCGCCGAACTTCATCACCAGGTTGGACTTGTTGATCGTGTAGGGAATGGAGGTGACGACGACCTGCCTGCCGCTGCGCGGCAGTTCCTCGAGCTTCCATTCGCCGCGCACGCGGACCGAGCCCTGCCCCGTCTCGTAGATCTGGCGTAGCTCGGACTTGCTGTTGAGGATCTGCCCGCCGGTGGGAAAGTCCGGACCCTTGATGTGCTTGAGCAGGTCCTTGACCTCCAGGTCCTTGTGCCTGGAGAGATCGATCAGCGCGTCGCAGAGCTCGCCGAGGTTGTGCGGCGGGATGTTCGTCGCCATGCCCACCGCGATGCCGGTGGTACCGTTCATCAAGAGCTGCGGCAGCCGCGCCGGAATGACGATGGGCTCGAACTGCGTACCGTCGTAGTTCGGCCGGTAGTCGATGGTCCGCTTGGCCAGCTCCTGCACCAGCTCCGCGGCCAGCGCGGCGAGGCGGCACTCGGTGTAGCGCATCGCGGCGGCCGCGTCGCCATCGAGCGAGCCGAAGTTCCCATGGCCGTCGACCAGCGGGTAGCGAAGCGAGAAATCCTGCGCCATCCGCACCAGCGCGTCGTAGATGGCGACGTCGCCGTGCGGGTGGTACTGGCCCATGATGGTGCCCACCACCTTCGCGCACTTCTGGTACTTGGCGTCGTGCGTGAGGCGGTGGTCCTGGAACATCCCGTAGATGATCCGGCGCTGCACCGGCTTGAGCCCGTCGCGCACGTCGGGCAGGGCGCGCGAGGTGATCACCGAGAGCGCGTAGTTCAGGTACCGGCGGCGCGCCTCCTCGTGCAGCGGCGCAAGCACTTCCGACGGCGGCGGCGCTCCGTTTCCACCGGAACCTCGCCGTTTTCTCTTCCTGCCTCCTCCCTTGCCGAACATGCTCAACTGTTCAGACATTCAGGCGTCTCTAACACAGGTACCGGCACGACCGCAGATTTCCTCCGCTCTCGTCTCTCTGTACAGGTTGCATGCGGTTTGCGACTACGCGACGCCGTCGGCGCGCGGGCGGCGTCGCACCAGTCGCAAACCAAGACAAGCGGTCAGGCGCGGCCTTTGCCCGGCTGGTTCGGCTTGGGTTCGTCCTTCCCCTGCTCGGCGGCGCGCTGCGCGAGGACCTTCTGTGCCTCGTGCGACGGCACCTCCTCGTATCCCATGAGCTCCATGGTGAAGTAGCCCAAGCCCTTGGTCAGCGATCGGAGCTCGGGCGCATACATGCGCAGCTCCGCTTGCGGCGCCTGCGCGTGGATCAGCGTGCCTTTGGAGGTCGGTTCCATCCCGAAGATCTTCCCCCGCCTCGAGGTGAGGTCCGCGATCACCTCTCCCAGCATCTCGTCCGGCACCACCACTTCCAGCCGCATCATCGGCTCTAGCAGCACCGGCTTCGCTCCCGCGAGCGCGTTCTTCAGCGCCATCGATCCCGCGATCCGGAACGCCATGTCCGAGCTGTCGACGGTGTGGAACGATCCGTCGACGAGCCGCGCCCGGAAGTCCACCAGCGGAAAAGCGCCCAGCGGCCCCTGTTTGGCCGCGTCGCGGATACCGTGCTCGACCGAGGGGATGAAGTTGCGGGGAATGACGCCTCCGACGATCCCGTCTTCGAATTCGACTCCCGATCCACGGGGCAGGGGCTCCAGCTCGATGTGGCAATCGCCGTACTGCCCGCGCCCGCCGCTCTGGCGCTTGTACTTGCCCTGCGCCTTCGCCTTGGAGGTGATGGTCTCGTGATAGGCGGGATGCGGCAGCTCCAGATGGACGTCCACGTCGAATTTCCGCTTCAGCTTCTCGATCGCGACCTCGATGTGCACCTGCCCCATTCCCTTGAGCAGCGTCTCGTTGGTCTCCGGATCGCGCACCATCTCCAGCGACGGGTCCTCCTCGAGCAGGCGGTGCAGCGCCACGCCGACCTTCTCCTCCTGCTCGCGGTCGATCTTCAGGGCATACGCGATCACGCGCTGCGGAGAGGGGATCAGGTCCAGGCGCAGCGCCGGGCTCTCGGTCGTGCACAAGGTGTCGCCCACGTGCACGTCCTTCAGCTTCATCAGCCCGACGATCTCCCCGGCTGCCGCTTCGGCGATCTCGGTCGTCCGGTTGCCGTCGATGCGGTAGACGTGCTGTACCGTCTCGCTGTTGCCCGTGCGCGGGTTCACGATCACGGCGCCGTGTTTCACCAGGCCCGAGAACACGCGGCATGCGGTGAGGCGGCCTACGAAGTGATCGACGGTGTTGCGGAAGGCGAGCATCGTGAGCGGCGCGTCGCGCTGAGCGCTGCGGACGATCTCCCCGTTCTTTCCGTCCTTCCCCTTGATCTCCCGCCGCGCCGTAGGCGGCGGCAGGTAGCGGACCATTGCAGCGGCCACGTCGTCGACCCCGATGCCCGGCCGCGCCGCGCAGGCGAGGACGGGCAGGAACCGCCGCCCAAGGACCGCGTGCGCGATACCTTCGATCAGCGCCTGTTCCCCGGGTTCCTGACCGTCGAGGTATGCCTCCAGCATCGCGTCATCGGTCTCGGCCACCGCCTCGACCAGCCGCGTCCGCAACCGCTTCGCATCGGCGAGGAGTTGGGCCGGCACTTCCTCGAGCGCGTAGCCGCCGAACTTTCCGTCCGTCTTCCGTGAATACGCGTGCGCCTGCATGGTGATCAGGTCGATGACGCCGCTGAAGCCCTCGGCGAGCCCGATGGGAAGCTGCAGGGCGATGGGTTTCGCCTTCAGGGTCTTCTCGATGTCGTCCAGCGCGCGCAGGAACGAGGCGCGTTCCTTGTCCAGCTTGTTCACGCAGGCGAGGAGGGGCAGGGCGCGCTCCGCCGCCATTTCCCAGTGCGCTTCCGTCTGGTGTTTGACACCCGAGACGCCGGATACGAGCAAGAGCCCTCCCTCGCACACCGCCATCGACCGATCGGCGTCGGTGAGGAAGTCGGAGAAGCCGGGCGCATCGAGCAGGTTCAGCAGTGTCCCCTGGTGCTCCGCGTAGGTGATGTGTGTCGCCACCGTGAAATTTCGCTTCGTCTCCTCCGGGTCGACGTCCAGATGGCTGGTGGACCCGTCCTTGGAAGCCCGCGCCGGCGCGTCATGGCGCAGCAGCGCTTCCGTGAGGCACGTCTTTCCCGCACCGTCGTGTGCGATGATTGCGACATTGCGGATCGTCTTCGGATCAAGCATGCGTTGGTCTCCCCGATGCGGCGCTACGCCGGGAGACTAGTCCAACCCGCAGCGCTTGTAGAGGAGGGACGATGCGTCCCCTGGTGGTCTGTTCCATAGCACTCTGGCTGGCGGCGCTGCCGGCCTTCGCGCAGCTCACCCAAGGGGCCGTCGCGCCATCGGAATCGTTTTCCCTCCAGGACGACGGGACCTCTCTCGGGAGCAATCCCGCCGGCATGGGCTTCGTCTCCGGCCTGGAAGCGGATTTCCTGCACAACGGCTACTACGCGAAGTGGCGGGATGACCAGGCGAACGCCCTCTATCTCACCGGGGGGACGGGGGGGCTCGCTCTCGGGCTGGGCTTCGATTGGGTCCGTCGCCGCGGGTGCGTCGAGATCTTCTGTCCGCCGGGGGAAATTGCGCCGGTCTCGTACCGGCGGACGAGCGCCGGGGGAGCTTTCAGGCTCGGCGTGCTCTCGCTGGGGGTGGTCCACCGCGGATTCCGCGGGCTCGATCTGTCCACCTGGGACTTCGGCGCGATGGCGCGCCCGTCCCGGTGGCTGTCGCTGGGTGCGGCGGTGCTCGACGCCGACCGACCCGGTCCGCTACCGCGCCGGTGGGTGCTGTCGATGGCGCTGCGGCCTTGGCGCGAAGTCCTCGACGTCGCCGCCGATCTGCGGTGGGCCGAATGCACCAACGTGCAATCCGTGTCGCCCAGTGGTTTCCCCATTCCCAGCTGCGGGTTCAGCCGGAAGGACTTGATCTTTACCGGCCGGGCACGCGTCGCCCGCGGCCTGACCGTGCTCGGCCAGGTCGCCCTGCTCGACCGATCCCGGACGCAGGGGATGGTGGGGCTCCAGATCGATCTCGACCATGTCGGAGGCTCGTATGCGCCGGTCATCGGACCGGGCGACCCTGGAGACGCCTGGCGCATTCGCGCGTCGACGGAACGCTGGCCCTCGGTGCGCAACCCCCTCCGGCAGGCGGTGGAGATGGATCTGAAGAAGGCGCTCTCCCACCCGCGGCCCGGACCGCTCGCGCTCCTCTTCGGGACGACAGCCCGCGATCCCCTCTCCGAAACCCTCGCCGCGCTGCGGCGCATGGCGCGTGACCCCTCGACGA
>VBKQ01000044.1 GCA_005879505.1 Deltaproteobacteria bacterium | reverse complement strand
GCGAAAGGCCGACGAGCGCAGCAAGGCCGCAGAGGCGCAGCACGACGCGCTCGTGCGTGGCCACGACGAGAACAAGGACAAGCACGAGGAGCAGACGAAGAAGTTTCTCTCCGGGCTCAAGGGCCAGTACGGGAAGCTCCACGAGATGGGCGAGAAGATGCAGGGCCCGCTCGCGGAGACCGTCGAGAAGAGCGGCGTATCGATCGACAAGAGCGCCAGGATTCAGATGTCGCAGGCGCGCGGGGCCCTGGATCAGATCTCGAGCGCTCTCGCGCAGGCGAAGTCGGCGTACGACGAGGCCGAGAAGCAGCGGGGGACCCTCAAGGATCTGGTCTCGCGCATGCCGGAGTTGCGGGAGAAGGTCGACCAGGCATTCGCTCAGCTCAAGAGCGCCTGCGACGAGGGGAGCAAGGCTTCCGGCGAGGCGAGGAAGACGGTCGAGGAGCACGAGAAGGAGATCGCTGCCGAAGCGGAGAAGGCGACCGAGGAAGCCGCCAAGGCGGTGAAGAAGGCGGAAGCGGCGCTCGCCGAGGCGAAGAAGCGGATCGAGCAGAACAAGGCGCTCTTCCGTGGAATGCCGAAGCGCAAGGGAGCGGCGGAGGCGATCGATGCTGCGTCCGCGGCGGCGCAAAGCGCGACCGGCGCGGCGGAGTCGGCGAAGAACAGCGGCGCGGAGGCGAGGGAAAGCGCGACCAGCGCGTGCAAGGTACCCGACGACGAGCGCGTAAAGGACGCCGTGCTCGCGGCGATCGGCGAGTTGGAGAAAGCGGCGAAGAAGGCGGAAGAGACCGCGGAGAAGGCGCAGAAGGCCGTGGACAGCGCCGCGCAGGGTGATGCGGCAGAGGCGAAGAAGAATGCCGGCGCCGCGCAGTCCTCGCAGCAGGCGACGGCGAGCGCGGCGGGAAGCGCCAGCGCATCCGCGAAGCAGAGTCAGCAGACGGCGGCGCAGGCCGCGGGACGCAAGGAGCCGCCGAAGGAAGAGAAAGGCGCCGAGGGGGCGGGTGCAAAGGAAGAAGGCCAGGCGCAAAGGCCTGCCGGTGCAGCGCAGACGGCCGCCGCCACGCCACAAGCTGCTGCCGGACAGGCCCCGGCTGCAGGGGCATCGCAAGCTGCGGCGCAGGCTCCGGCTGCAGGGGCACCGCAAGCTGCCGCGGCGCAGGCTCCGGCTGCAGGGACACCGCAAGCTGCCAGAGCGTCGGGGCACGCGCAGGCTCCAGCTGCTCCGCAAGCTGCTGCGGCCGCGGCACAGGCTCCGGGCACGGCGCCGTCCGTCCCCGCGGTACCGGAGAAGCCCGGCTCCGTCTCTCGAGCGCAGGAAGCCCCGGGTCAGTTGGCGGCGGTTCCGTCGGCTGCCGTCCCTGAAGTGCCCGGGGCCGGAGTCGTTGCGCAGGCCCAAGGGACCGTCGCTCAGAAGGCCGGCGCCGCCGCGGCGCCAGATGTGGCTTCGGACATCGCCACCGGCATCGGCGCGGCCGCCGGCGCTGCGGGCATCGCGGCAGCTGCCGCGGCGGCGGCGCAGACGGCGGAAGCACAGCCTGGCGCGACCGCCGTGAGCTCGGCGACAGGAGCCGTCGCGGACTCCGCCCCGGGCACGGTCCATGAGGCGGCCGGCACGGCCCACGATGTCTCCGCTGACGTAGCGAAGGGGAAGGAGTTGCCGGACGCGGTGCAGACCACCGCGGAGCAGAAGGTGGAAGTCGCGGTGCTCGGCGCGAAACCTGTTGCCGCACTCGAGCAAGCAAAAGGGATCGGGGAGAAGGCGGCACGCAAGCTCGCGGACCTCCAGGGCGCGAAAGAAGGCGTCGAGAAAGCAGACCAGGGCGACGACAGCGCGGACATCGAGGAGTAGCCCTCGCGGGGGGACTCGGTGGTGATTGAATTCATTAACGAATTGCAAAGAGAGACGCGATGCGCCGTGAGAATCCTCCGGGGGCTGCTTGACTCGTCCGGGAATTCTCTCAAAATGGGCGACGCCCCCTCACCTTTGCCCTCACTTCGGGAGAACAACTCCTAAGGTAGTGGAACGTCTTGATGCCCAGACACCAGGTCATCCGCGACGTCAGCCAGACCCTCCTCGGCGTGCTCCGCGCCGAGATGTCTTCGCAGAAGAGCAAGGCGAAGGCGCACCTGGCCGCGCCGACCGCGGAGTTCTTGCGCAAGAACGCGCCCTGCCTGGTCCTGTACCTCTACGACATCCGCCCTTCCATCGACGTGCGCACCGACGAGAACTGGCACCTCGAGGAGGAGATCACCGACGAGAAGGGCGAGACCCAGGTAGTCCGCTACGCCCGTCCGCTGGAGATGGGGCTCCATTACCTGCTCACCGCCGCCGCAGACGATCTCGCCGACGAGCACGAGGTCCTCGCGCTCGGCATGAAGGCCTTCCTCGATCGCCCCAAGCTGCACGGCGAAGAGCTCTCCGGCGATTCGTTCTTCAAGCACGACGCGCTGTCGATCCAGCACGATACCGCCTTCACGCTGGAAACTGCCGCGGCGGTATTCAGCGGGCTCGGCCAGAGCGCGCGGGTCGCCGTCGGCTACCGCACCGACGCGCGCCTCTTCTCCGGCCGCGAGCTCGGGCGCAGCAAGCGCGTGCGCGAGCGGCACATCGACGTGTTCGATCAGCTGAGGCCACCCCCGGGCAGCGTGAGCGCCAGGGAGCTGGGGGTGGAGGCGAAGCCACCGAAGATCGTGTCTCCGCCGCGCAAGTAACTCCCTGGCCTGAGGGGAAGTTCGTTCGAACCTGTGGTCATCACGAAGAGGAAACAAAGCACTCTCCCACGCGAGGCCGCCTCCCTTGTGCGGTCTCCAACCACCGAACGGTAAGGAGCAGTCAATGGCAACGTCGTACTTGTCCCCTGGCGTCTATATCGAGGAGGTCGACCGCGGATCGAAGCCCATCGAAGCAGTCGGGACTTCGACCTGCGCGTTCATCGGCGAGTCGTCCGTCGGCCCCACCAACGAGGCGGTGCTGATCACCAACTGGGCGCAGTACACCCGGACCTTCGGCGA